>JALOLG010000332.1 GCA_025456105.1 Ilumatobacteraceae bacterium
TCACGCCGTCGCGAGGTCGCGGCGGCGGAAGCCGACGAGGCCCAGCGCGAACAAGGCGCACGCGAGCAGCGACAGCAGCACGATCGGGAGCGCATCCCAGGACTCGGCGGGGACGGCGGGCGCGTGCTCGAACGGCGAGAGGAGCAGCATCCAGTCCGGGAGGTCGAGCACCCTGCCGAAGATGTCGACGACGGCCACCAGCACGAGCGCGCCCCATGCGGCCACGGTGGCGTGGGGCAGCCAGCCGAACAGCAGCGTCGCCACGCCGGCCAGCACGAGCACCGACGGGAAGGTCGCCAGCGCGGCGAGCGTGAGCGGGGCCACCCGCGACCAGTCGTCGAGCGAGACGGCGTACGAGATCCCCGTGGCGAAGCCGCAGACGACGAGCAGCACGAGCGTGCCCACCACCGTCACGACGAGGTGGCTGCCCGCCCACCACCACCGGCTGACCGGCGTGGCCAGCATCGACTCGGCGTAGCCGGCGGCCTCCTCCGACCGGTTGCGCAGCGCCGACGACACCGCGAACCCGGCGATGATCAGCGCCAGCATCCGCAGCGCCGTCGCGAGGTACGAGTCGGCCAGCGTCGCCCCGCCGATCCGGGCCAGGTAGTCGGCGAGCTCGGGGTTGTCGGCCAGCATCGCGTCGACGTCGTCGGCCACGGATCCGTACACCAGCCCGGCGGCGACCAGCGCCGCCGCCCACCCGACGACCGCGCCGCGCTGCAGGCGCAGTGCGAGGCCGAGCGGGTGCCGCGATCCGGCGGGTGCCTCGGCGCGGCCCGGCCGCGCGGCCACGAGTCCGCTGCCCAGATCGCGCCGGACCGACAGCGCCACGGCGAGCATGAGCGAGCCGACGACGAACGCGAGCAGGCCCACGACGGTCCACCAGCGCTCGTCGGCGTACGAGCGGATGCCGATGCCCCAGCCGAACGGGGTCATCCAGGACAGGACGGCCGCGTTCACGTCGCCGATGCCCCGGACGACGAATGCGAGACCGACGAACCCGGTGCCGAGGCCGAGCGCCGCCCGCCCCGTCCCCGCGATCTGGACGGCAACGGCGGTCGAGCCGGCGAACGCCATCCCGACCAGGCCGATGGTGCCGCACAGCGCCAGCGTGCCGGCGACCGGGAAGCCGAACGCGAGCGTCACCACCGCGCAGCCGATCGCCACGGCTGCGTTCGCTCCGGCGGCCACGAGCAGCGTCGCGGTCAGCACCGCGTGGCGGCCGACGCCCATCGACCGCACGAGATCGGCCCGCTCGCTCTCCTCCTCCGCGCGGGTGTGGCGGTTCACCAGGAAGGCGCTCATGATCGCCGCCGCCAGCGCCATCCAGAGCGCGGTCTCGTTCACGAGGATCGTGCCGGCGTTCGGGTCGTCGAACCCGTAGCCGGGGCCGGCGAACATCACGAGCGCCGGGTTGTCGCCGACCGTGTCGATGTAGCCCTGGATCTGCTGGGGCGTGCCGTACATCGACGCGATGCTCTGCGCCGACACGCCCATCAGGGCCACGAGCCCACCGATCCACAGGAGCAGCCGGATGCGGTCGCGGCGCAGGATCAGGCGGACCAGCCGTCGGGTGCCGGCGAGCGTGCCGGCGGTGCCGGTGGCCACGGGCGCCACCGGAGCGGCACGGGTCGCCGGGGTGAGCACGGCGGTCATCGCTCCTCCACACCCGCCCCGGTGCGGATGGCTGGGTGGTCCACCTGGCCGTGCTGGAGCTCGTCGCCGTAGTGGCGCAGGAAGAGCTCCTCGAGCGTGGGCGGCGTGCTCTCGAGCGACCGCACGCCGAGCTCGCCGAGGTGCCGGACGACGTCGGTGAGCGCGTCGTGGTCGACCTCGAACGACACGCGTCCGTCCGAACGCCGGAGGTCGTGGACACCGGGCAGCGCCGCGAGTCGGTCGCCGTCGGTCGCGAGCTCGGCCACCATCGTCACCCGTGACAGCACACGCAGGTCGCTGAGCGTGCCGGTCTCGACCGCTCGGCCCTTGCGGATGATGGTGACCCGGTCGCACACCTTCTCCACCTCGGCCAGGATGTGGCTCGACAGCAGGACCGTCCGCCCCTCGGCGACGACGTCGAGCAACGCGTCCTGGAAGATCGCCTCCATGAGCGGGTCGAGACCCGCCGTCGGCTCGTCGAGGATCAGCAGCTGCGCGTCCGATGCCAGCGCGGCGACGAGCGCCACCTTCTGCCGGTTGCCCTTGGAGTAGGCCCGTGCCTTCATCCGCGGGTCGAGGTCGAAGCGCTCGATCAGCTCGGCCCGGCGGACCGGGTCGATCCCGCCGCGCAGGTCGCCCAGCAGGTCGATGATCTCGCCGCCCGTGAGGCTCGGCCACAGGTTGGTGTCGCCCGGGACGTAGGCGAGCCGGCGGTGGAGCGCGACGGCATCGGCCCACGGATCGGCGCCGAACACGGTCGCCCGGCCGGCGTTCTGGCGGATGAGGCCGAGCAGGATCCGCATCGTCACGGTCTTGCCCGCGCCGTTGGGGCCGAGGAACCCGTGGATCTCGCCCTCCTGGACGCGCAGGTCGAGGCCGTCGAGCGCCCGCGTGGAGCCGAACGACTTCACCAGGCCGTCGCACGCGATGACATCGGCCATGGTCCCATCGCGCCACTCGCGCTGCTCCGGCGCAAGAGCCGGAAGACCATCGGGCCGGCGGGCCGGGTTCAGACCGGGCAGGAGGCGGTCGACCGCAGCCTGGCCCGCAGTGCGATCAGCAGGAGCGCGATCGACGCGATGGCGAGCAGCGGCTGGATCGGCTCGAACCACGTGCGGGCGCCGGTGGTGCCGAGCGCGAGCAGCACCACCTTGTTGCACACGGGGCAGCCGACGGCGAAGAACGTGAGCGCACCACCGAGCCCACCGAGCCGGGTGGGGCGGTCGTCGTCGAGCGCGAGCAGCGAGCCGTCGCCCGATGGCGCCGGCTCGCGCACGTACGTGGCGAGCAGGAGCCCGCCGAGCACGGCGGTGACGACCAGCGCGGGGTACGACCACCACGTGACGTCGACGGGTCGGCCGAACACCGGGTTGGGGATCACGTCGGTCGGGATGCCGATCAGCAGCGCCGTGCCGAGCGCCCCGAGCGCCGCGACCGACCACTGGCGGGTCGTCCACGTGCGGACCGTCGCGAGCACGGCGACACGGTACCGGGCCGGTCGCCATGGG
>JALOLG010000333.1 GCA_025456105.1 Ilumatobacteraceae bacterium
GCCCAATGCACGGGTCCTCATCCACCAACCGCATGGCGGCGCGCAGGGCCAGTCGGTCGACATGGAGATCCAGGTCCGCGAGATGGTCGAGATGCGCGAGCGGATCGTCGACATCCTCGTCACCGCCACCGGGCAACCGCGCGAGCGGTTGGTGGCCGACATGGACCGCGACCACATCCTGCGCGGCCAGGCCGCCATCGACTACGGGCTGGTCGACCACCTGGTGGACGTGCGGGTGCCGATGATCGCCGGGCCGCTGGCGCCGTCGATCGACGCACCGCCGAGCGCGGCCTGAACCGCTAGCGAGCCCGCTCGATGTGGCGGGCGACCAGGTTCTCGAGCAGCTCTTGGCGGCCCGACACGCCCACCGGCTCACCGGCCGTGGCGGCACGCTCGTGGAGCGCGGCGAGCGACACCTTGCCGTCGAGCAGGTCGCGCCCGAACGGCGTGTCCCAGCCGGCGTAGCGGGCGTCGCGGATCGCATCGAGCTCGCCCGCCTCGATGATCGACGCCGCGGCCAGCAGCGCCCGCGCCATCGTGTCCATCCCACCGATGTGGGCGTGGAACAGGTCGTCGCGGGCGATCGACTGGCGGCGCAGCTTGGCGTCGAAGTTGAGCCCGCCGGTGGTGAAGCCACCGCCGCGGAGGATCTCGAGCATCCCGAGGGTCATCTGCTCCACCGACACCGGGAAGCGGTCGACATCCCAGCCGAGCCGGTCGTCGCCGGCGTTCGCGTCGATCGAGCCGAAGATGCCGGCCTCGACCGCCACGGCGATCTCGTGGGCGAAGTCGTGCCCGGCGAGCGTGGCGTGGTTCACCTCGATGTTGACCTTGATTTCGTCGGCCAGGTCGTACTTCTGGAGGAACGCCCACACGGCGGCGACGTCGTAGTCGTACTGGTGCTTCGTGGGCTCGAACGGCTTGGGCTCGATGAGGATCGTGCCGGTGAACCCGATGGCGTGCTTGTGCTCGACCACCATGGCGAGGAACCGGCCGAGCTGGTCGAGCTCGCGCCCGATGTGGGTGTTGAGCAGCGTCTCGTAGCCCTCACGGCCACCCCACAGCACGTAGTTGTGGCCGCCGAGTCGGTGGGTGGCGTCCATGCAGCGCGCCACCTGACCGGCTGCGTACGCGAACACCTCCGGATCGGGGTTCGTGGCCGCACCCGCCATGTAGCGGGGGTTGCCGAACAGCTTGGCGGTGCCCCACAGGAGCTCGACGCCGGTCTGCGCCTGCAGCTCGGCCGCCCGCTCCACCATGCGCTCGAGGTTGGCCGACGACTCGGCGAACGTGGCGCCCTCGGGGGCGATGTCGAAGTCGTGGAAGCACCAGAACGGCACGCCGAGCTTGGTGAAGAACTCGAACGCCGCGTCCATCTTGGCGTCGGCGGCCGCCATCGGGTCGGCACCCGGTGCGAGCCACGGTCGGTCGAGCGTGCCGTCGCCGAAGATGTCGAAGCCGTTCCAGTTGAAGCTGTGCCAGTAGCAGGTGGCGAACCGCAGCTGCTCGGCCATCGTGCGGCCCAGCACCACCCGGTCGGCGTCGTACCAGCGGAACGACAGCGGATCGTCGGACCCCGGCCCGGCGTAGCGGATGGAGTCGACCCCGTCGAAGAACTCGGTCATGGGCTGAATGCTGCCTCATCCGGAAGGGCGTAGCCTCCCTGGACGTGACCACTCCGCCCGCCCCAATCGTTCAGCCCGCGACCGGCCGACTCGGTGTCCTCACCGTCGGCCTCGGCGCCGTGGCGTCCACCCTGATCGCGGGCGTCGAGCTCGTGAAGCGCGGCATGGCCGACCCGGTCGGCTCGCTCGCGCTGATGGACCACATCCGGCTCGGCAAGCGCACCGACAACCGCAACCCGCTCATCAAGGACTTCGTGCCGATCGCGTCGCTCGACGACGTCGTGTTCGGCGCCTGGGACCCGTTCCCGGACGACGCCTACGTGGCCGCCCAGCGCGCCGGTGTGCTCGAGGCGGGTCGCCACCTCGAAGGCATCGCCGATGCGCTGCGCGACGTGCGCCCGATGCCGGCGGCCTTCGACCGCCAGTACGTGAAGCGGCTCGACGCCGACAACGTGATGGGCACGATCGACAAGCGGGCGATGCTCAACGGCATCCGTGAGGACATCAACCGGTTCCGCGAGGAGAAGCAGGTCGACCGGCTGGTGATGATCTGGGCGGCTTCCACCGAGATCTTCATCGAGATCGGCCCGGCCCACATGACCCTCGAGGCGTTCGAGGCGGCGATCGACGCCAACGACCCCACGATCGCCCCGTCGATGCTCTACGCGTACGCCGCCCTCCAGGAGGGCGTGCCGTTCGCGAACGGCGCTCCGAACCTGTGCGTCGACGTGCCGGCGCTGCGCCAGTACGCCACCGACCACGGCGTGCCGATCTCGGGCAAGGACTTCAAGACCGGCCAGACGCTGGTGAAGACGGTGCTCGGCCCGATGCTGAAGGCCCGCATGCTCGGCCTGTCGGGCTGGTACTCCACCAACATCCTCGGCAACCGCGACGGCGAGGTGCTCGACGACCCCGACAACTTCAAGACCAAGGAGGAGTCGAAGCTCGGCGTGCTCGAGGACATCCTCCAGCCCGATCTGTTCCCCGGGCTGTACGGCGACGTGTACCACAAGGTGCGGATCAACTACTACCCGCCCCGCGGCGACAACAAGGAGGGCTGGGACAACATCGACCTGTTCGGCTGGCTCGGCTACCCGATGCAGCTGAAGGTCGACTTCCTGTGCCGCGACTCGATCCTCGCCGCGCCGCTCGCGCTCGACCTGGTGCTGTTCTCCGACCTCGCCCAGCGCGCCGGCATGGGCGGCATCCAGGAGTGGCTCAGCTTCTACTACAAGAGCCCCCAGGTGGCCCCCGGCCTGCACCCCGAGCACGACCTGTTCATCCAGCTCGTCAAGCTGAAGAACACCCTCCGCTGGATGATGGGCGAGGACCAGATCACCCACCTGGGACGCGAGTACTACGACGCCGGCTGAGGCCGGACGACGCTCAAGACCGGAATGGGGTCGGGTGACCGAGTGACACCCGACCCCACCTCCCGGTATCAGCTGGTTGCCGAGTACCCGTCACCGTCGTCGCAGTGGCCCGGGCCGATCGTGCCCTCGTTGTAGGCGCCGAGCGTCGAGGCCAGCGGT
>JALOLG010000334.1 GCA_025456105.1 Ilumatobacteraceae bacterium
CAACGGTGGTCCCGCACCCGATCCGGCCGAGCCGGTGAGGAGGCGGGCGAGCCCGGTCGCCTGGCCCTGCGCGCGCAACCAGAATCCCTCGAGGCAAGGGGTGGTTCGCAGGTCGCCCAGCGGCCGCTGACCCAGCTTGTCCTCCCGATACGTGGAGGAACGTCCATGCGAATCAAGCTCGTGGCCGGCGTCGTCGCCGGCTTCGTGCTCGTCGCCGCAGCCTGTGGCGACGACGGAGAATCAGCCGACACCACCAGTGTCGCCGCGTCACCGGTCACCACCGCCGGCGAGCCGACGCCGGCCACGTCGGCGCCGTCCACGGGCGAGCCGTGCGTCCCGCTCGACGGCGGCCCGCAGGCGATCGTGTCGCTGTCGCCCACGGCCACCGAGATGGTGTTCGCGATCGGTGCCGGCGACCTGGTGGTGGCCGTCGACTCGCTGTCGACCTACCCGCCCGAGACCGCCGAGGTGGTCACCGACCTGTCGGCGTTCGAGCCCAACGTCGAGGCGATCGCCGGCTACGAGCCCGATCTGGTGCTGAGCGATGGCACCAACCCCGACCTGCTGACCCAGCTCGACACGCTCGGCATCGCGCGCTGGGAGGGCCCGGCGGCCATGTCGTTCAGCGACATCTACGACCAGCTCCGCCAGCTCGGTGAGGCCACCGGGTGCACCGACGGCGCCGAGCGGGTGGTGGCCGAGATGGAGGCCGAGATCCTCGAGATCCTCGCCGCCACCCGCGCCACCGACACCTCGTTCCTCGTGTACCACGAGCTCGACCCGACGTACTTCTCGGTCACCTCCGACACGTTCATCGGCTACGTCTACAACCAGCTCGGCCTGCGCAACGTGGCCGACCTCGCCGAGGGCGACGGCGGGCCCTACCCGCAGCTGAACGCGGAGTTCATCGTGTCGAGCGATCCGGAGATGATCTTCCTCGCCGACACGAAGTGCTGCGGCGAGACCGCCGAATCGGTGGCCGCCCGGCCGGGCTGGAGCGAGATCTCGGCCGTCGTGAACGACGCCGTGGTCGAGCTCGACGACGACATCGCATCGCGCTGGGGTCCTCGTGTCGTCGACCTGATGGCCGTGGTGGCCGACGAGGTCGCCGCGCTGGCGGAGCGGACGGCCGGCTGACGTGGTCGCCGCCCGCCCGCTCCGCACGGTCAAGGTCGTCGGCGTGGTCGCGGCCGTGCTCGGCGCGGTCGTGCTCGGGGCCATGATCGGGCCGGCCGGTCCCGTCTGGTGGCGCGTGCCGCTGGCGCTGCTCGACCACCTGCCGCTCGTGTCGATCGACAGCGGCGTCTCCGACCGCGAGTGGCAGGTGATCTGGCAGATCCGGATGCCTCGCGTGCTGCTGGCCGGTCTGGTGGGCGGGATGCTCGCGATCGCGGGTGCCAGCTACCAGGGCGTGTTCCGCAACCCGCTCGTCGACCCGTACCTGCTCGGCGCGGCCGCGGGCGCCGGGCTGGGGGCCACGATCGTGTTCACGGTCGGTCGCTCGGCGACGGCGTCGTGGCCCGTCGACCCGGCACCCGTGGTGGCCTTCCTGTTCGCGGTCGGCACCGTCGCCGTCACCTACGTGGTCGGTTCGGCGTTCGGTGGGCTGCGGTCGAGCGCCACCCTCGTGCTGGCCGGCGTCGCGATGGTGTCGCTCACCACGGCGATCCAGACGTTCCTGCTCCAGCGCAACAGCGAGGTGATCCGCGAGGTCTACAGCTGGATCCTCGGGAGCCTCTCCACGGCCCGGTGGTCGGAGGTGTGGCTCACGCTGCCGTACGTGGTGATCGCCGCCGGCGTGCTGCTGCTCCACCGCCGCCAGCTCGACCTGCTCCGGGTGGGCGACGAGGAGGCCGCCACGCTCGGCGTGCCGGTGGGCCGGGTGCGGGTGGTGGTGGTGATCACGGCCACGCTCGGCACGGCCGCCGTGGTGGCGGTGAGCGGTCTGATCGGGTTCGTCGGCCTCGTCGTGCCGCACATGGTGCGGCTCACGGCCGGGTCGAGCTACCGCATCCTGCTGCCGCTCTCGCTCGCGTTCGGGGCGGCGTTCCTGATCCTGGCCGACATCCCCGGTCGGGTGCTCACCGACCCCGCCGAGACACCGATCGGGGTGGTCACGGCGTTCCTCGGCGCGCCGTTCTTCATCCTGCTCCTCCGGACGCGGGCGGTGCCGCGGTGAGCTCGCTCGAGCTGCGCGACGTGACGGTGCGCTACGGCCGGCGCACGGCGGTCACCGGCTTCGGCGACACGGTGCGCTCGGGGGAGTGGCTCGGCCTGATCGGGCCCAACGGCGCCGGCAAGTCGACCCTGCTGCGCGCGGTGTGCGGGCTCGTCGATCATGCCGGCGAGGTGCTCGTCGACGGGGTCTCGCTCGCGGCCCGGTCACGCGCCCGCCGAGCGGCGCTGGTGGCGTACGTGCCCCAGGACCCGGTGATCCCCGACGACATGACCGGCGAGGAGTACGTGCTGCTCGGACGATCGCCCTACGTCGGCTACTTCGGCAACGAGTCGCGCCACGACCGGGCGATGGTGGCCGCCGTGCTCGAGCGGCTCGAGCTGACCGGGTTCGCCCGACGGCGGCTCGGCCAGCTGAGCGGCGGCGAGCGCCAGCGGCTCGTCATCGCGCGAGCGCTCGCCACCGAGGCTCCGATCCTCCTGCTCGACGAGCCGACGAGCGCGCTCGACATCGGGCACCAGCAGCAGGCGCTCGAGCTGGTGTCGCGCCTGCGCCGCGACCACGGCCTCACGGTGGTGTCGGCCATGCACGATCTCACGCTCGCCGGGCTCTACAGCGACCGCCTCACGCTGCTGCACGAGGGTGTCGTCGTGGCGGCCGGCCCGTCGTCGGAGGTCCTGCGCCCCGACACCCTCGCCGAGTTCTACGGCGTGCGCGTCACGGTGCACCACGAGGACGACGGCACGATCGTGGTGATCCCGCGCCGCGACGACTTCGCCCGCTGACTCACCCGAGCACCACCACCACGAGGATGCCCGCGAGGACCGCGGCGCTCGCCACGTACTCGTCGCGGCGGTGGCGCTCGCCCATCCGCCAGCCGATCGCGAACGCGAGCAGCATCTCGACCTGCCCGAGCGTGCGCACCTTGGCGGCGCTCTCGAGCGTGACCGCCAGCGCCCACCCGAGCGACCCGGCGCGCCCACCCGAGCGACCCGGCGAGGCTCAGCAGCCCGACGGGGGCCTCGCGGCGCCACGACGCCACGGTCCGGCCGAGCTCGGCCCGGTCGGTCACCGCGAGCTGGGTCCCGTTGAGCACGAGCTGGATGGTGAGCATCGCGGCGAGCGTCAGCGTCGCCCGATCGAGCGTGGGCGCGTCGCCGAGCGAGCGGGACGCCTCGCGGATGCCCACCGCGGCGAGCGCGAAGCCGGCGCCTGCTGCGACGCCGAAGCGGGCAGCCGGGTCGCCGGCACGGCGCAGCAGCGAGCCGAGCGCGCCACCGCTCGCCAGCCAGGCCACGCCGATCAGGCAGATGGCGACGCCGGCCCAGCCCGCCGGTGCGAGCGGCTCACCGGCGATCACCGCCGCGAAGACCGCCACCTGGATCACCTCGGTCTTGGCGTACACCGTGCCGATCGCGAACGCGAGCAGCATCTCGACCTGCCCGAGCGTGCGCACCTTGGCGGCGCTCTCGAGCGTGACCGCCAGCGCCCACCCGAGCGACCCGGC
>JALOLG010000335.1 GCA_025456105.1 Ilumatobacteraceae bacterium
GAGGCTGATCGACCCGCGCACGATGCCCGCCTCGTCGGTGCGCGAGCCCACCACCACCAGGTCGGCGCTGCGCGAGGCCGCCACGAGCGCCACGTCGGCGGCGTCGGGCGAGGTGGCCTGGCGGATGGTCACCCCCGCGGGCACCTGCCCGGCGGCGCCGACGACCGCAGCGAGCACCGATCCCGACCGGCGGTGGAGCTCGTCGATCTCGTCGGGGTCGCACCCGGTCGCGCCGCAGGCGTGCACCACGTCGACCACCTCCACCCCCGGGAGGGTGTAGGCGAACCGGACCGCTCCGATCGAGGGGTTGCGGTCGGCCGGGAGGTCGGCAGCACCGACCACGACGTGCCGGGCGCGGCGGGGCCACGGCCCGCCCACGACGGCGACCGGGCAGCGGGCGGTGCGGACGACGTCGACGGCCGTCGCCCCCATGGGACCGACGCCGTTGCCCGATCCCGTGCGCCCGACCACCAGCAGGTCGGCATCGCGACCGGCCGCCACGAGCGCTGCGACCGGCTCGCCGAGCTCGCTGCGCACCCGGACCCGTGGGTGGTCGTGGGCGGGGAGCTGCGGCGGCGCAGCCGCCGGGTGCTCACGGACGTGGAGCACCTCCACATCGACGACATCGGGGAACTCGGCCAGCGCCCACTCGACCGCGACCATCGAGCCCGGTGAGCCGTCGGAGCCGACGACGACGGAGCGCACCACGCCCCCCATGGCGCGATGATGCCCCCGGGCGAGCCGGGGGCACCAGGGTCGAACGTCGGGACGTCCGCGGGATCAGTCGCGGAGGTCAGTCGTCGACGCCGTTGATGCGGTCGGTGATCCGCTCGGTGGCCTCGGCCAGCTTGGCGTCGGCCTCCTCCTGGGTGAGGCGACCGTCCTCGACGCCGTCGGCCAGGTGCTCCTCGAGGTCGTCGACCATGATGGCCACCAGCTGATCGACGGTCGCTCCCTCGGGCAGCAGCGACTCGAGCGTCGCGCCCCCTGCGAGCGCCTCACGGAGCTCTGCCTGGGTCAGGCCGAGGAACTCGGCCACCTCGCCGTCGGCCCAGATCCCGCCGGGACCGCCGCGGCCGTGACGACCGCCGTGCATCCCACCGAGCCCGTCGCGGCCGCGCTCGGGCCGGTTCTCGACCATGTACTCGGCGACGCGATCGGCCTGCTCGGTGGTGAGCGTGCCCTCGTCGACGAGGCCCTGGAGGTTCTCGCGCAGCCGCGCCTGGTGCTCGGCGTCGCGCTCGGCGTCCGTCTCGTCGGTGGTCGTGTCGTCGGTGGTCGTGTCGTCGGTGGTCGTGTCGTCGGTGGTCGTCGTGTCCTCCTGGGCGGGGCTGGCGGCGCCCGAGAGCCCCGGCACGCCCATCACGGCGCCGATCCCGAGCCCGGCGAGCACCCCTGCCGTCACCCCGATGGTGGTGAGTCGCTTGTTCGTCATCGTCATCTGCCTTCCTGTGTCTCGGCCGCCCCGCCGGCCCGGTCGGATGACCGAGCGACTCCGTCGAGGTCGACACCCACATCGTCGGGCTCGACGGTGAGACCGGTCGGCGGTTCCGTTGAGAGTTCGGTGAGAGGGGGCGGCGGCACCAGCGCCGCGCGCAGCGTGAACCCCACCTCGGCACCGCCGCCGTCGCGGTTGGCGGCGCGCACGGTGCCCCCGTTGCGCTCCACGACCGCCCGGACGATCGACAGGCCCAGCCCCGAACCGGGCAGCGTGCGGGCCTCGTCGGCCCGGTGGAAGCGGTCGAACACCTGGGCCAGCTCGGCCTCGGGGATCCCCGGCCCGCGGTCGCGGACCACCAGCGACGGTCCGGCGACCTCGACCTCGATCGGACCACCGGTGGGGTCGAACTTGTGGGCGTTGTCGATCAGGTTCGAGACCGCCCGCTGCACGGCCAGCGGCTGCGCGGCCACCAGCACGGGCTCCCCCACCACGCCGACGCGCACGGAGCGGCCCGTGCGCCGCTCGTGGCGCTCGGCGACCTCCTCGGCGATCGACGCGAGCGCGACGGTCGACACCGGCTCGTCGTCGGCGGCGCCGCTGGCCGCGGCGACGATCTCGTTCACCAGCTCGACCAGCTCCTCGGTCTCGGCGTGCAGGTCGTCGAGCACCTGGCTGCGCTGGTCGCCCGGGAGGTCGGGGTAGCGCCGCAGCACGTCGATGTTGGTGCGCAGGGCGGTGATCGGCGTGCGCAGCTCGTGCCCGGCGTCCTGCACCAGCCGCCGCTGCTCCTCGCGCGAGCGGCGGAGTGCGGCGAGCATGCCGGCGAACGCCGTGCCGAGCCGACCCACCTCGTCGGAGCCCGCCGTGGGCACCTCGACGTCGAGGCGACCGGTCGCCCCGACCGTCTCGGCCGTGCGGGTGAGGCGGCGCAGCGAGGCCGTCACCCCGCCGGCGATCACGAACCCGATCATCGCGGCCGCTGCGGTGATGAGCACCACGAGCAGCACCAGCCGGTTGCGGAGCCCCTGCAGGAGCCGGTCGGTCTCCTCGAGCGGTCGGGCCACCTGGAGCGCTCCGTTGGGCAGCCCGCTGGTGCGCACGCGGTACTCGGTGCCGTCGACCGACGTCGTCGAGTACACCACCTGGCGCGTGCCCACCGTGGCGACCGCCGGGTCGGTGGGCTCGATCGGCACCGACATCGTGGTGAGCCGGACCGTGCCGTCGGGACCGAGCACCTGGGCCTCGAACACCTGCCAGGCACCCCGATCGGGCAGGCGCGCCACCCCGCCGCGATCGACGCGCAAGACGGCGAGCGCATCGGAGAGCGACCGGTCGATCTCGGCGTACACGCGGTCGCGGGTGATGCGGTAGCTCGCGACACCGACGGTGATCGTGGCCAGGCCGGCGAGCAGGCCGAGCGCGATCGCGATGCGCCAGCGCAGGCTCATGCCGGCTCCGTCACGTCGGCGCGCGCGATGTAGCCGACGCCGCGCACGGTGTGGACGAGGCGCGGGAGCCCGTCGAGCTCGGTCTTGCGTCGGATGTAGCCGATGTACACGGCGAGGTTCTTCGACTCCGGCCCGAAGTCGTAGTTCCAGATCCGCTCGTAGATGGTGGTGTGGTCGAGCACGATCCCGGCGTTGCGCACGAGCAGCTCGAGCAGGTCGTACTCGGTCTTCGAGAGCTCGATCTCGACCGCGCCGCGCCA
>JALOLG010000336.1 GCA_025456105.1 Ilumatobacteraceae bacterium
TGGGAGCACCGGTGGCCACCTTGGCGGTCACCTTCCGCACGAGCCGCCCGAGCTCGCGCTCGAGCGAGCGCACGCCCGCCTCGCGGGTGTACCCGCGCGCGACCGCCGCGACCACGCCGTCGCCCAGCACCAGCTCGTCGGGCCGCAGGCCCGCGAGCTCGAGCTGGCGCGGCAGGAGGTGCCGCGTGGCGATGCCGAGCTTCTCCTCCTCGGTGTAGCCGTCGAGTCGCACGAGGTCCATGCGGTCGAGCAGCGGTCCGGGGATGCCGTCGGCCACGTTGGCGGTCGCGATGAACACGACCTCCGACAGGTCGAGGTCGACCTCGAGGTAGTGGTCGCGGAACGTGTGGTTCTGCGCCGGGTCGAGCACCTCGAGCAGCGCGGCCGTCGGGTCGCCCGACCAGCCGCCCGCCGAGAGCTTGTCGACCTCGTCGAGCAGCACGACCGGGTTCATCGACCCGGCCTCGGTGATCGCACGCACGATGCGGCCCGGTTGCGAGCCGACGTAGGTGCGCCGGTGGCCGCGGATCTCGGCCTCGTCGCGCACGCCGCCGAGCGCCACCCGCACGAACCGGCGCCCCATCGCCCGGGCGATCGACTCGCCGAGGCTGGTCTTGCCCACGCCGGGCGGCCCGACGAGGGTGACGATCGCGCCGCTCCCGCGGCCGCCCTCGGCCACCCCGCGCTCGCGTCGCAGGGCGCGGGTGGCGAGGAACTCGACGATGCGGTCCTTCACGTCGTCGAGCCCGTCGTGGTCGGCGTCGAGCACGTCGCGGGCACCGGCGAGATCGACGGTGTCGTCGGTGCGCACGCCCCACGGCAGCTCGAGCACCCGGTCGAGCCAGGTGCGGATCCAGGAGTGCTCGGGGCTCTGCGAGCCGGTGCGCTCGAGGCGGTCGATCTCCTTGGCGATCGCGACCTTGGTGGCCTGCGGCGCCTCGAGCGCCTCGAGCCGCGACCGGTAGTCGGCCACCACCGAGTCGTCGCCCTCACCCAGCTCCTTGCGGATCGCGGCGAGCTGCTGGCGCAGCAGGTACTCGCGCTGCTGGCGATCGACGCCTTCGCTCACGTCGCTGCGGATCGACTCGGCCACCTGCAGCTCGGCGAGGTGGTCCTTCGCCCAGCGGGCGAGCTCGTCGAGGCGACGCTCGACGTCGACAGCCACGAGCAGCCGCTCGCGCAGCGCGGTCTCCCCGTCGGCCCACACGCCCACCGCGTCGGCGAGCGCGCCGGGCGCCAGGCCGCTGCGGAGGATCTCGGGCAAGCGGCGCGAGCGGCGCAGCGCGGCGATCTCGCCGAGGACCGCGCGAGCTTCACGGGCCATCGCATCGACACGCGGCGATGGCTGCGGGTCCGCGAGCAGCTCGACATCGGCATGATCGGCGCCGCGCTCGGCGGTGTGCACCTGCACGATCCGGGCGCGCGAATCGACGTGGACGATGGCGGCCGGCTCGCCGGTGGGCAGCGCGCCGGTGTCGGGCACGCGGGCGATGACGCCGATGGTGCGCTCGTCGCGCACAGCACCGATCGTGCGCTCGTCGCCACCGGTGAGCACGATCCGGCCGTCGCCGGCGGCGGCAGCGTCGACGGCGCGCCGCACGTCGTCGGCCACGAGCGGCAGGGTGACCACGGCACCGGGCAGCAGCACGACGGGGACGTGGAGGAGCGGCAGCCGGAGCAGCTGTCCGGTCGCCTGATTCCCGACTGGTTCGGTCATGTATTCGGAGGGTAGCGACAGGAATCCTGATCCACACCGGCTCAAGGTCGCTCGTCCGGGATCGCGACGACCTTCGACCCTGGTGGCCGGTCCGGCCGTGCCGTCACGCTGGACGCGTGAACGCCTTCGGCCATCTCACCGTCGCCTCCCCGCTCCACGATCCCGCCGCCGTCGACCACCTGCTGGCCGACGTCCGCGCCACCCTCGATGCCCTCGGCGGTGTGCCGCTCGAGGTCCCCGAGCAGCACACCGGCCTGCCGTTCGTGGTGGTCGTCGCCACCGGCGGCACCGAGGCCTCGATCCTCGACGTCGTCAACCGCCGCCACGCCGTGGTGCCCTACGAGCCCGTGCTGCTCGTGGCCCACCCCCGCCACAACAGCCTGCCCGCCGCACTGGAGACGATGGCCCGACTCCACCAGGACGGCATCGCCGGCCGCATCGTCCAGCTCACCGGCGCGGAGCCGGCCGGTGCCGATCTCCGCAGCCACGACCTCGCGCTCGCCGTGGGCGACGTGGCCGCGATCCACCGCCTCCACGGCACCCGACTCGGTCTGGTCGGCCAGCCGTCGCACTGGCTCGTGGCGAGCGTGCCCGAGGCCCGGGCGCTGCGCGCTCGGTGGGGCGTGCAGCTGGTCGATGTCGACATCCGCCGCACCATCGCCGACCACGGCGACGTCGAGCCGGCAGCCGCCCAGGCCGTCGCCGTGCGGTTCCTCGGCCGCGGCGGCACCGACGTGACCCCCGAGCTCGAGTCGGCCGCCGCCGTGCACCCGGCGCTCGTGGCCACCATCGAGCGCGACCGCCTCGACGCGATCGCCGTGCGCTGCTTCGACTTCCTGGGCGACCTCCACACCTCGGGCTGCGTGGCGCTCGCCGAGCTCAACGACACCGGCACGGTCGCCGGCTGCGAGGGCGACGTCGCCGGCACGATGGGGATGCTGCTCGTGCGGGCGCTGCTCGACCGCCCGAGCTGGATCGCCAACCCGGCGCAGGTGGACACCGACTCCAACCGGCTGCTGCTCGCGCACTGCACCGTGGCGCCGTCGATGGTCGACGACGTCGAGCTGCACACGCACTTCGAGTCGGGGATCGGCATCGGGCTGCGCGGGTCGTTCCGCCCCGGCCCGGTCACGCTGCTGCGGATCGGCGGACGCGAGCTCGACCGCTACTGGATCGCCGAGGGCCACGTCGAGGGCACGGGCGACTCGCCCGACCTGTGCCGCACGCAGGTCGACGTGCAGGTGCTCGACACCCCGGTGTCGAGCCTGCTCGACGCGCCGCTCGGCAACCACCTCGTGATGGTGCACGGTCACCACCGGGCGCGGATCGAGCGCTGGTGGCAGCTCGCGTTCGGGGCCCGCAACGGTCAGCCGGCGGCGTGGGCGAGCGCCTCGGCCCCCGACGCGCGGCGGGCGAGCAGCGCGCGGT
>JALOLG010000027.1 GCA_025456105.1 Ilumatobacteraceae bacterium
CCACGGCGAGGGCGGCGACGACCAGATCCACGGCATGTCGTTCACCGACTCGATCTTCGGTGACGGCCAGGACGACGATCTCTACGGCAACGCCGGCTGGGACTGGATCTCGGGCGGCGCCGGTGTCGACGGCATCCTCGGCGACGACGGCCTGCTCTCCACCAGCCGCAACGGCCTCACTGAGCCGCTGTGGGGCGTCACCACGGCCAATGCGCAGATCACGATCGCCACGCCGGGCAACCTGCAGAGCGCCGTCATCTACGTGACCGGTGAGCTCCGCAAGGAAGCGGACCTGGTGCCGTTCTGGATCGGCAACAACGACATCGTCTACGGCGGCCTGGGCAACGACTTCATCCACGGCGGGGTCGGCGACGACGCGCTGTCGGGTGCCGAGGCGCTCCCGCTCTACTACGACACGCTCGACCCGGTCGGCCGCCTGCAGGCGATCGCCGCCTTCATCGCCGGCCTGCCGACGTCGGGCGCCAATGCTCCGGCGTGGCGCTACGACATCAACGGCCAGCTCGGTGACGTGCTGCGCCACAACCAGCCGGGCCAGATCGGCGAGTTCGACGCCTACGACGAGTTCGACCCCTGGCGCAAGGTGCTGCTGACGACGCTCGGTGGCCAGGTCGTGCTGCTCGACGGCCGGTTCGGCGCCGAGTTCAACGGCCAGCCGCTCGACTTCCTCCTCAACTTCGCCAACGACACGCTGAGGAACCAGGTCGTCGATGACGGCAAGGACACGATCTTCGGCGACGTCGGCGACGACTGGATCGTCGGCGGCACCAACCACGACCGCCTGTGGGGCGGCTGGGGCGACGACCTGCTCCAGTCCGACGACGACCTCAACAGCGCCCCCGACACGCCCGGCGACACGTACGCCAACGACACGCCCGACGTCTCGCCGGGCCCGCTCACCTACGCCGACATCGCGTACGGCGGCGCCGGGCGCGACATCCTCATCGGCAACACCGGCGCTGACCGCATGATCGACTGGGTCGGCGAGTTCAACAGCTACGTGGTGCCGTTCTCGCCGTTCGGTGCGTTCACGATCAGCCGTCAGATCGCTCCCGCGCTGCAGACCTACCTGCTGCAGCTCAGCCGGGCCGACGGCGCCGACCGCACCCGTGGCACCGGTGAGGCCCTGTCGAACGACGAGCGCCAGGGCGAGCCGTTCGGTGAGATCGCCCTCGTCAACCAGAAGGACCCGTTCTGGCAGGACCAGACGGGTGCCCCCGACGACCCGCAGCCCGGCAACGACCGCGGCCGCCGCGACGTGCTCCGCAGCGAGGACTTCACCCAGACCGCCAACCTGTTCGCCCCGGCCGAGGGCACCTGGTCGGTCACGAGTGGCACCTACCAGTCGGCCGCCACCCGCAGCACCGACGCCATCTCGATCTTCTACGTCGACTCGTTCCTGCCCCGGTACTTCGAGGTCGTCGCCACGATCTTCGCCGACAAGGCCAAGGGCGGCTTCCAGTCGAACGGGTACGTCATCCTCGACTACCAGGGCCCGGGCAGCTTCAAGTTCGCCGGCATCGACACGGCCCGCGACAAGGTCCAGATCGGCTATCGGGCCTCGTGGGGCTGGCAGGTGGTCGCGGAGGTCGGCATGCAGCTGCTCGACAACCGCACGTACGAGGTACTCGTCGCCGTCGACGGCACCCGGGTGACCGTGTTCGTCGACGGCGTCCAGAAGGTCTCGTACCTCTTCGACGCCACGCTCGTCGATCCGAATCAGCCCGAAGCGGGATTCCGCGACCCGCTCACCGACGGCTACCTCGGCCTCGGCTCGGTCGAGAGCGTCGGCGGCATCACGGGCTTCCGGGTGCAGGTGCGCACGCCCGAGATCACCCTGTCGGTCACCGACGGCTTCGACGGCTCCACCAACCTCATCTCGAGCACCGGCACGTGGACGCTCGGCTCGAGCGCCGTCCAGGCTGCCCCGCCCATCACGGCGCCGGCGCTCGCCAGCACCCGGTTCCAGGTGGCGCCGGCCGCCCGCACCGAGCTCACCACGGTCGTGCGCACCGGTGCGACCGCGGGCATCGCCTACGACGTCGCTGGACCGCTGCGCTTCAAGTGGGTCGTGCTGTCGCCCACGACCGGCCAGCTGCTGCTCGGCCACTACGCCTCGAACGGCTGGACCGTCGACGCCGCCCTCCCGCTCACGCTCGACCCGGCCGTCGAGCACACGCTCCGGGTCGTGCTCACCGGCAACGTGGTCACGGTGTGGGTGAACGACGTGAAGGTCGCCGTGCGCAGCTACACGGCCCTGCTCAACGACGGCGACGTCGGCCTCGTGTCGTACGGCGGCTCGGCCACGTTCTCGTCGTTCACGACTGCGACCGACGACCCCGACCTGCGCGGCGCCGCGCTGCCCAACGTGACCGTCGGCGATGCCATCGTCGTCGAGGGGACCGGCGGCACTCGCACCGTGGACATCACCGTCACCCTCTCGGCGCCGTCGAGCACGCCGGTGTCGGTCGACTGGAGCACGGCCGACGTCCTCGCCGCCGCCGGCAGCGACTACGTGGCCGCCTCGGGCACGCTGCAGTTCGCCGCAGGTCAGACCTCGGCGACGATCACCATCACGATCGTCACCGACGCCACCTTCGAGGGCGACGAGACCTTCCTCATCCGCCTGACCGGTGCGAGCGGCGCGGTGATCGTCGACAACACCGCCGTCGTCACGATCACCAACGACGACACCGCCGCCACACCCACGGTCACGATCGCCGACGTCACGGTGAACGAGGGCGCGACGACCACGACGGTCACGCTCACCCTCACGCTCGACACCGCCCCGACCGCTCCCGTGTCGGTCGCGTGGTCGACCGTCGAGGGCACCGCCACGGCAGGCAGCGACTACACGGCAGCGGCGGGCACGGTGACCTTCGGGATCGGCCAGATCACCGCCACGATCTCGGTCACGATCCTCGGGGATCCGATCTTCGAGGCGAACGAGGCGCTCAGCATCCAGCTGTCGAACCCGGTCGGCGTGGCCGTCGGCCGCTCGTCGGCCACCGTCACGCTCACCAACGATGACGCCGCACCGCTCGTGTCCGTGACGGCGACCGACGCCGCAGGCGCCGAGGCCGGCACGAACACGATGGTCTTCACGGTCACCCGCTCGGGCAACCTCAACGGCCCCATCACCGTCGGTCTGTCGTTCACCGGCACCGCCACCTACGCCGGCGACTACGTCGTGTCGACGGTGGCGGGCGCCACGTGGAACGCCACCAACCGCACGATCACGTTCGCCGCCGGCGCCACCACCGCCACGGTCACCGTCACGCCGGTCAACGACACCGCACCCGAGCAGGCCGAGACCGTCATCGTCACCGTGCTCGCCGGCACGGGCTACCTCACCACGACGCCGACCAGCGCCACGGCGACGATCGCCGACGACGACCTCACGCTCCCGTCGGCGAGCGTGCTCGATGCCTCGGTGCTCGAGGGCAACAAGGGCCAGGTGTGGGTCAACGTCACGATCCAGCTGTCGACGGCACCGACCACCAGCGTCTCGCTGACGGTCCGCACGGTCGACGGAACGGCGACCAACGGCGTCGACTACCGCGGCATCGTCACCACCGTCACCTTCGCCGCCGGCCAGACCACGGCGATCGTCGCAGTCCGGGTGCTCGGCGACCGGGTGCGTGAGGGCAACGAGACGTTCCTCGTCCAGCTCCTCGACCCGGTCGGCCTGGCCATCGCCCGCAACCAGGCGACCGTCACGATCCTCGACGACGACGGCACCGCCCGGGTGGCTGCGGCGGCGACCGCCCCGCAGTCGGGCGCCACGCTCACCGACGCCGACATCCCGGCGGTCCTCGCCCTGGCGGCGGCTTGGTGGGCACAGCAGGGCGCCGTGGTCCCGGCCGACCTGCAGGTGGTGGTCACGGACCTGCCCGCGACCGCCGTCGCCCACACGATCGGCACCACCGTCTACGTCGATGCCGACGCCGCCGGGTTCGGCTGGCACCTCGACCCGACGACCCCGGTCGCCGACGGCGCTGTCGACCTCCTGTCGGTCCTCACGCACGAGCTCGGCCACGCCCTCGGCTTCGACCACACCGAGACCGGGATCATGGCGCCGATCGTCGAGCCCGGCACCCGCCTCGTCGCCCCCGCCAGCGCCGCCGGTGTCAGCCACGTGTCTGACACCGTGTGGTCGGCGTGGGTACCGGTCGCGGCGGCGGTACGAGCGCCCGCCGAGCTCACCGCCGCCGCGTTCACCGATGCGAGCGAGGTTGCGTCGGGCTTCGTCGATCGCCTCGAGTCGGTCCCGGCACCTGCACAGGGACGCACCGACCTGGGCATCGTGCTCGTCGGGCTCCTCCTCGCGCTGCTGGTGGTGCTCCGCCGCCGGATCCTGCCCCTGACCCCTCGGTAGGATCGCCGCCCTGATCACCCGTTCGACCGCCCTCGTCGTCGCGCTCGCGCTCACCGTCGTCGCGTGCTCCTCCGACGACGATCCGGAATCCACCGGGCCGACCGCCGCCCCGGGAAGCACCGTCGAGCAGTGGACGTCGGAGCGGTGCGAGCAGGCAGCCGATGAGGCCGTCGACCCGCTGCGCGACTTCATCGCCGACTACGAGGACCTGACGGCCGCCGAGTGGAACGAGCTCGACCCGCCACCCGACGTCGAGCCCGCCCAGCAAGCGGTCCAGGACGCCGCTCAGGCGGCCGTCGACCGAGGCTGCGACCCGAACCTGCTCGAGCAGGGCGTCGCCGAGGCGATCGCCGGGCTGGAGGGCCGCGGTGAGGTCGGCCAGGCGATCGCCGCCGCGCTGCGCGGTGACGGCCCGGTGCTCGGGCCCCTCCCGCCGATCACCGTCCCCGCCAGCACCACCACGACGATCCCGCGTGACACCGAGCCCTCGGAGGTCACGGTCGAGCCCGGTGACGACCTGCAGGCGCTGGTCCGCCGACTGGGCGACGGGTCGACCATCCGCTTCTCGCCGGGCACCTACACCCTCGACGAGACGCTCGTCCTCGACACCGGCCTGCGGCTCATCGGCGCCGGGCGCGACACGACGGTGATCGAGTCGAGCGCCGGTGGTGCGGCCGTCGCGTTCGCCGGGCCGGGAGGGCTCGAGGTCCGCTCGCTCGCCATCCGGCACGTGGGCGACGAGCCGTCGTCGGTGCTGCTCGCCATCGAGGGACCCGTCACCGTCAGCGACGTCAACATCTCCGGCGGTGTCGGTGGCGCCGAGGCCGGTGGTGGGCACGGCATCTTGTTCGCCTTCGAGAACCTCGAGGGGCTCCCCGAGCGCACCCCCGAGGAGCGCGCCGGCGCCCTGATCATCGAGAGCAGCAACATCAGCGGCAACGCCGACGCGGGCATCCTCGCCACCGGTGGCGCCAACCCCGCCATCGTCGGCAGCGACATCGCCCTCAACGGCACGTGCGGCATCTGCTACACCGGCACCGCCGGCGGCCTCGTCGACGACTCCCGCCTGCTCGGCAACGGCATCGGCTTCCAGATCGGCGACACCTCGATCGTCACCATCGAGGACACCCGGATCGCCGACAGCACCAACGTGGGCGTCTCGGTCGCCGGTGACGCCGACGTCACCATCCGGCGGACCACCGTCGAGCGCAACGGTCCCACGGGCGTGCAGGCCGCCGAGACCTCACGTGTCGTCGTCGAGGCCGCCACGATCTCCAGCCAGGGTGCCGGTCTCCTCGCCACCGACGAGGCCGAGCTGCGGGTCACCGGCACGACCGTCCGCGAGCACGGCATCGGCATCCAGGCGATCGGCGCGAGCCGGGTCACCGTGCGCGACAGCACCGTCGACGCGGCGCTCCTCACGGGCATCCGCTACGGCGGCCTCGCCTCGGGAGAAGCGAGTGGCAACACGATCACGAACGCGGCCGACTCGGCCGTCGAGGTGGCCGGATCGGCCACCCCCACCATCCGGGCGAACACGATCACCGGGCCGGGGCCCGTCGGGTTGAGCTTCGTCGAGACGGCGGGTGGCATCGCCTACGACAACACGATCACGGGCCGTGACGTCGGCATCCAGCTCGGTGGCGCCACCACCGCCCAGGTGAGCACCAACACCGTGCGCGACAGCGAGACGATCGGCATCCTGTTCGGCGACACCGCCACCGGCTCGGCCATCCAGAACACCGTCACCGGGTCGAAGACCGTCGGCATCCTCGCTGGTGGGCGGTCCCGCCCGACCGTGCGCGAGAACCAGCTGAGCGACAACGCCGTCGGTCTGGTGTTCCGAGAGGACGCGACGGGGACGGCCTCGGCGAACACGATCCTGCGGCACACGATCGGGGTGCAGGAGGTGGATCGAGCTGCTCCGACGCTCGAGTCGAACACCGTGCGCGACAGCGAGGAGGCCGGCGTCGCCTACGCCGGTGCCGCCCGGGGCACGTTCCGCGGCAACACGCTCGCCACGAACGGGAGCATCGCGGTGCAGGTCGCCGGCACGGCGGCTCCGGCGATCCTCGACAACGAGCTGCGCGGCCGCGGCGTGTACGGGCTCCTCTACCAGGAGTCGGCGGCCGGCTCGGCGGTGGGCAACCTCGTCGTCGACCAGGTGTTCGGCATCCAGGTGAGCGGGTCGGCCCGGCCGTCGATCCGCGACAACGAGCTCGACGAGATCGCGCTCACCAGCATCGTGTTCGAGGAGAGCTCGGGCGGCGACGTGTCGGGCAACACGTGCACCACCACGCTCACCGCCGGGATCAGCATCTCGGGCGCCGCCAACCCCACCGTCGGCACCAACGACTGCACCGTCAGCCGCACCAGCGAGTGAGCGCTTTCGTGATTGGGGGGTGTCGTATGGACACCCCCCAATCACGAGAACGGACTCGAGATGGCGCGGCGAACCGTACCGGGGGACGGTTGACCGGTGGATCGGGAGGGCGTAGGACTGCTCCATGACCGCCACCGAGCCCGTCGTCACCAACCGCTACCTCGAGGGCAACTACGGCCCGGTGCGCGAGGAGGTCACCGCGTTCGACCTCCCCGTGATCGGCGAGCTGCCGGTCGAGCTCGAGGGCCGCTACGTGCGCAACGGCCCGAACCCGCTCGACGACCCCGACCCGGCCACCCACCACTGGTTTATGGGCGACGGCATGGTGCACGGCGTCCGCCTCCGTGGCGGCCGTGCCGAGTGGTATCGCAACCGCTACGTCGGCTCCACCCGCGTCGCGCAGCGTCAGGGCCGCGACGACATCGCCGGCCCCAACTGGAACGACAACCCGGGCGGCCCGAACACCAACGCCGGCGGGTTCGCCGGCACCACGTGGGCGATGGTGGAGGCGGGCGGCTGCCCGGTCGAGCTCACCTACGAGCTCGAGACCGTCGGCCGCAACGACTTCTACGGCACGCTCCCCGGAGCGTTCACCGCGCACCCCAAGATCGACCCGGCGACCGGTGAGATGCACGCCATGGCCTACGCGTGGCCGCAGTGGATGGACCACGTGCAGTACGTGGTGGTGGGCACCGACGGCTGCGTGCGGCGCACCGTCGACGTGCCGCTGCCGGGCATGACGATGCTCCACGACATGTCGCTCACCGAGCGCTACGCCGTGGTGTACGACTTCCCCTGCACGGTCGACTTCGACCTCGCGTTCGCCGGGCGGTTCCCGTTCCGCTGGAACCCCGACTACGGCTCCCGGGTGGGTCTGCTGCCGCGCGAGGGCGAGGCGGCCGACATCGTGTGGGTCGAGGCGCCGATCTGCTACTCGTTCCATCCGCTCAACGCCTACGACACCTCCGACGGCAAGGTGGTGGTCGATCTGTGCGTCTACGACCGCATGTTCGACACCGACATCCTCGGCCCGTTCGGCGACGGGCTCGCCCGGCTCGAGCGGTGGGTGCTCGACCCGGCCACCCGCACCACCTCGGTCACGGTGATCGACGATCGCCCCAACGAGTTCCCGCGCCACCGGGGCGCGATGACGGCCCGGCAGCACCGGTACGGCTACTGCGCGTCGCCCTCGGCGACGCCGGGCGACGGCTGGCCGACGCTCAAGCACGACCTCGTCACGGGCGAGCGGTGGGCGTTCGACCACGGTGCCGGACGGGCGGCGGGTGAACCCGTGTTCGTGGGCAAGCACGGCGCCGACCCCGTGGCCGAGGAGGACGCCGGGTGGCTCATCACGTTCGTGCACGACCAGGCGTCCGGCACCGCCGAGCTCGTGGTGCTCGACGCCCAGGACCTCGAGCGCGGCTACGTCGCCCAGGTGCCGCTGCCCCAGCGCGTGCCGTTCGGGTTCCACGGCAACTGGGTGAGCGACCGGGCGGTGCCACCGCCGGGGTGAGGCGGTCAGGTCACGCGGCGTCGCGCTCGCGCGCGGCGGTCTCGAACGACGCCAGCACGGCGATGGCCGACATGCCGAGCAGCGCGACCGCCCCGACGATGGTGACGGCGTGGAGGTCGACCGGGTCGACCGGTGCGCCCGGGTTCGCCACGGCCGGGCCCATCGGGCTCGTGCCGAGATCGAGCAGCGAGGTGAACGTCATCACCATCACCACCACGGTCGAGCCGATCGCCAGGCCGAGCCCGTAGCGCCGCACGAGCAGGAACCCGAGGACGGCGCCGTACGCGAGCATCGCCATCTGCCACAGCCGCCCGGCGAGGAACAGCGAGGTGGTCGTCGTGCTGGCGGTCCAGTTGTCGTCCCACTCGGCGATGCCCTGGGGGATCAGCGGTCCGATCGCAGCGACCAGTGCCGTGACGGCGGCCGCGGCGGCGACCCACGGGTTGAGCCCGTCGCGCCCGTCGTTCCCGCCCGCCAGCAGCGACACGACGAATGTGATCACGCCGAACCCGGCGACGATCGGGAGCATCCAGTACCCGAGCCCGCGCTCGATCGTGATCGTGAACGCCTCGGTGGTGGGTGGCTCGGTCACGACGGCGCGGGCGAGTGCGATCGGCTCGTCGGCGAGTCCCACCATCAGCATCGCCCACCCCGAGAGCGAGAGCGCCGCCCCACCGACGAGGCCCGATCCCCAGCGTTGGCGGAGCACGGCGGCGACCAGGCCGATCGCCATCGCGCCCACCGCGACGAACGCGGCGACCGGCAGGTTCGACGCGAAGGTCGACGCTCGCCACGACCCGACCTCGAACGTGGGTGCAGCGAGGTCGGTCGACACCTCGAGGATCGTGAACGTGGCCGCCACCACGGTGAGGATCGCCGTCAGCACGGCGAGCGGGAGGACGGCCGGTGCGGCGGCCCGTGACGCCGGCTCGGAGGCGACGAGGGGCAGCTGGTCGGTGGTGGCGCCCGTCACCGGCACCGGGTCGACGGGCGTGGGCTGGTCGGTGGCCAGCATCACCGCGGTGAGATCGTCGGGCTCGTCGCTCGCGAAGTCGTAGAGCGCGGGCGGCGGGAGCGGCGCCGCCGACGCAGCGGCCGGCGCCGGCGGGACGGTCTCGACCGCCTCGGTGGGGTCGGTGATGCCCGCCAGGGAGTGCCCGCACTCGGCGCAGAACCGCTGCCCCTCGCTCACCAGGGCCCCGCACCGGTTGCAGAACATGCCCGCATCGTACGGGTTGCCCGGCCTCCGCCCGGATCGCCTCGGCCCGGGGCCCCGCATCGCAGCGGCCGACCCCACTTCGGTCACGATCTGTCGTCCGGGGGGTCGGGGCGCGCTGACGCGGCGGGGCGCGCTGACGGGGCGGTGCGGGTTGGGCCCGGGATCAGCCGTGGACGTTGGCTTCGAGCCAGCGCTCGGCATCGATCGCGGCCATGCAGCCCGAGCCGGCCGCCGTGATGGCCTGGCGGTAGGTGTGGTCCTGCACGTCGCCGCAGGCGAACACACCCTCGACGTTGGTGTAGGTCGACCCCGGCTTCGTGATGAGGTAGCCGTTGTCCTCCATGTCGAGGATGCCGGTGAACAGGTCGGTGTTCGGCCGGTGACCGATGGCCACGAACAGCCCGGTGACGGGCAGCTCGGTGGTCTCGCCGGTCTCGACGTGGCGCACCGTGATGCCGGTGAGCGACTCCTCGCCCTGCAGCGACGAAACCGTGTGGTTCCAGAGGAACTCGATCTTCGGGTTCGCGAACGCCCGGTCCTGCATGATCTTCGACGCCCGCAGCGAGTCGCGGCGGTGGATGATCGTGACCTTCTCGGCGAACTTCGTGAGGAACGTCGCCTCCTCGATCGCCGAGTCGCCACCGCCCACGACGGCGATCTCGTGGCCGCGGAAGAAGAACCCGTCGCACGTGGCGCACGTCGACAGCCCGTGGCCGATGAGCCGGTTCTCCTCCTCGAGCCCGAGCATCAGCGACTGGGCGCCGGTGCTCACGATGATCGAGTGCGCCCGGTGCTCGGTGTCGCGCACCCACACCCGGAACGGGCGCTCGCTGAAGTCGACCCGGGTGACCTTCTCGGTGAGGAACTCCGCACCGAACCGCTCGGCCTGGGCGCGGAAGTTGGCCATGAGCTCGGGGCCCATGATCCCCTCGGGGAAGCCCGGGAAGTTCTCGACCTCGGTGGTGAGCATCAGCTGCCCGCCGGGCTGGTCGCTGGTGGACGACGGCTCCCCCTCGATCACGAGGGGCGCGAGGTTGGCGCGGGCGGTGTAGATGGCGGCCGTGAGGCCGGCCGGGCCCGAGCCGATGACGATGACGTTGCGGATGTCGCTCATGGGTGCCTTCCGTGGGGCGGTTCAGATGGCGCGCGGGCGCCGCTTCCTCAACAGCAACCACCCGAGGAGGCACAGGATTCCGCCGACGATGAAGTAGCTGAGGTACACGGCGACCGGCCGGTCGACCCACAGATCGAGCACGGCCTGCAGACCGCGGGTGGCCACGAGCAGGACCAGCAGCACCGTGATCAGGCCGAGGATCGCCGCGAGCAGACCGAACACGATGGCACGGCTCGCCTTGACGGCCTTCGAGGTGGCCGTGTCGCGGACCTTGCCGATGGTGCGGTCGATCGTGTCGGTGACCTCGCGCGCCCAGTTCGGGTCGGTGATCGGGTTGCCGGGCATCGCTGGCACTGTAGTCGCCGACCCACCGATCGGTTCCAGGGGCGACGGCGTCAGGGCTCGGTGGCGACCACGACGTCGCACGTGCCGACACCCACGGCCGCGTAGCTGCCGTCGGCGCGCTCGACCACGACGCTCGGCACCAGCTCGCCCGTGACGGCGTCGAGCGCGTCGACGAGGCCGATCGTGGGGGCGTCCGCCCACTCGTCGCAGCCGGTGGAGTAGGTGGCCGCCACGTCGGGCCCCTCGACGGGCGGGACGGACGCCACGTACGCCGCGAGCTCGTCCGGCGTCGACACGACGGCGGCCGTCGCGATCGTCGTCGTCGCCACGTCGCCGTCGGTCGGTGCCTCCGCACCGCCTCCCTGCGGCGCCTCCGTGCCGGCGGGCGCCGCCGTCAGCGCCTCTGGGGTGGCGCCCTCGGCCGCCTCGCTGCTGCGGTCCGCGCTGGCGTCGTCGACCGACGACTCCGCCTCCGCGACGGCAGCGGCCGGGGCCTCCGTCGCTGCTGGGGCCTCGAGCGTCTGGGCATCGGACGCCTCGTCGGTGTCGTCGTCGCCACCCACCACGGCCGTCGCGACCACACCGAGCCCGGCGACCGCCACCAGCGCGGCTGCGACGGCGAGCCAGCGCTGCGTCGAGCGCTGGCGCGCGGGCACGGGGATCGCCCCGGCCCGGGAGGGAGCGGGTGCGAGCTCGGCGAGCGCGGCCGCGATGGCACCCTCACGGGCGGCGTCCGAGGGAGCCGGCACGTCGCGCACGACGCCGGCCACGAACCGGAGCCGCTCGACCTCCGTCATGGCCGCCGGGTCGGCCTCCACGGCGGCGCGCTCGACCGGATCGAGCTCGCCGTCGAGGTAGGCGCTGGCGCGGAGGGTGAGGTCGTCGGTCATGAGGCAGGGGTTGGACGTCCGGACGGGGGCTCCTGGTTCCCGAGACGATCGGCGAGCATCGAGCGACCGCGCGCGATCCGCGACTTGACGGTGCCCACCGGCACGTCGAGCACGGCCGCGATCTCGGCGTAGTCGAGGTCGCCGACGTCGCGGAGCACGACGGCCACCCGGAACTCCTCGGGCAGGGTGGCCACGGCCTCGTCGATGGCACGTCGGTCGACGACGGCCTCGACGCGGGCGGCGGCGCCCTCGTCGACCTCCTCGGGTCGCTCGTCGTCGGCCACCACGTGCAGCGACGGGCGGCGACGCTGCTTGCGCAGCTCGTCGAGGGCGGTGTTGGTGGCGATCCGGTAGATCCACGTGGACACGCTCGACCGGCCGTCGAACGCGTGCAGCGACCGCACGACCTTGATCATCGTCTCCTGCGCGGCGTCGTCGGCGTCGCGGCTCGAACCGAGCACTCGGCGGCACACGGCGTGCACCCGGTCGTAGTGGGTGCGCAGGAGCGAGTCGAGCGCGGCGCGGTCACCGTCGCGGGCCGCGGCGACGAGGGCGGCCTCGTCGGTCACGGCACGAACGTGAGCTCGCCGAGCCGCCCGCGGTACGGGTTGCTCTCGCTGCACGCGTCGTCGGGGCCGAGCTCGCGGAGCCACACCAGGAGGTGCCGGGTTCCCTCGGGTGCCGGGGCGGCGACGGTGCCGGGCTCGGTGGCGTAGGCCTTGGGAGCCAGCGGGGCACCCCACCCGTCGGGATCGGCCGGTGCGGTCTCGGCCGACGAGGCGTACAGCTCGAGCTGGTACGGCGCGTTCAGCGAGTCGACCGACACGGTGCCGGCCGACGCCGTCGACAGCGCGACCACCAGGCCCACGCCACGCTTGCCGCCGAGGTACTGCGACGAGTAGCACTCGGTGGCCCAGCCGGTGTCGGGATCGCCGTCGGCCAGCACGGCATCAGCCTGGGTGTCGTTCTCGCCGCCGTTGTCGCCGTCGGGGTCCCAGGCGGTGACCGACGTGATCTCCACCGGCACGACCGCCGGCGCACTCGCGACGGGGGCGTCGGTGGCCGGCACGACGGTGACCGGCGGGTTGGCCTCGTCGTCGCCGCCGAGGAACGACAGCAGCACGAGCCCCACCACCACGACCGCCACCAGCGCGAGCGCGAGCAGCGTGATCGTGACGGGCTTCTGGCGGGTGTGGAGGCCCTTGGCCGGGCGACCACGCCGGGCGGCACCCTCGGTGGGGGTGGCCTCGCGGCGAGGCGGGGGCGGGGCGTTCACCCGCATCATCCCGGTGGTGGCCGACGAGGCGCTGACCGGCGTGACGTTCGACCCCGTCACCGAGGTCGGCTCGCCCGGGATGGCGGGGCGCTCGGAGCCGGTGGGCGTGCCGATCACCCGGGGCAGGCGGCGCGGCGGTTCGGCGGGCGTGCCGTCGATCCGGGGTGGCGCGGTGTCGACTGCGAGCAGGGCCGAGCGCAGCTCGGCGCCGTTGGCCGGCCGGTGGGCCGGGTTGCGCGCCAGCATCCGGTGCACGAGATCGATCAGCCCGGGCGGCAGCGTGGGGCGCAGGCGGCCGAGATCGGTGGGGTCGCGCTGCAGGCGGGCCAGGGCGGTGTCGGCGTCGGTCTCGCCCAGGAACGGCACCCGACCGGCGAGGCACTCGTAGAGCACGAGCCCGAGTCCGTAGATGTCGGCGCGGCCGTCGAGCTTCTTGCCGCGCACCTGCTCGGGTGACAGGTACTTGGCCGTGCCCATCATCACGTTGTCGCTCGTGAGGTCGTCGTCGATGCCGTCGAGACCCTTGGCGATGCCGAAGTCGGTGAGCAGCACCCGGCCGTCGGAGGTGACGAGGATGTTGCCGGGCTTGACGTCGCGGTGCACGAAGCCGGCGCGGTGGGCTTCGTCGAGTGCCGCCGCCACGCACGCGCCGATGTGGATCGTGAGCTCGGGACCGAGCCGCTTCTGGGCGTCGAGCAGCTGGCGCAGGCTCTTGCCGTCGACGAGCTGCATCACCACGGCCTGGCGGCCGTCGTGCACGAACACGTCGTGGACGGCGACGATGTTGGGGTGGTTGAGGCGGGCCACCGCGATCGCCTCGCGGCGGAAGCGCTCGGCCACCACCGAGTCGCTCGCGAGCGACGGGCGGAGCCACTTGAGCGCCACCTTGCGGTCGAGCTGGATGTCGGTGGCCACCCACACCTCGGCCATGCCGCCCTGGCCGATGCGGCGCTCGAGCCGGTACCGGCCCGCCAGGATCTGGTGGTCGACGACCGTGCCGCCGTTCGGCGACGCAGAAGGGGACGCGGAGTCGTCGTCGGGAGCCATGACCGTGTGCAGACGCTAGTGGCGATGCCCCGCCAGGTCCGGGCAATCCCAGCTCACGTGTCGGGTAGATCACCCGGGTAGGTGATCGAGACCTCCTCGATCGACCGTGGGAAGTCGTCGGCGTTGTTCGTGATGAACCGCTCGGCACCCGCGGCGACGGCGCTGGCGAGGTGGACGGCATCGAGTGCGCGGAGCCGGTAGGTGGCGCCGAGCGCGGCTGCCAGCGCGGCGGTCGCCTCGTCGACCGGGCGCAGATCGAGCCGGGCGAGCAGCGCCGTGAGCGCGTCGAGCTCGTCATGCGCACCGTCTCGCATGGGCTTGGCGAGCAGCTCGGGGACGAGCAGGACGGAACCCGTTCCCGCCACGGCGCCGCTGGCCGAGGTCGGCTCTGTGGGGAACAGCGCGCGCACGCGCCGGCCGAGCGGGTGCTCGGGCGCGGCTGCGTAGATCAGCACGTCGGCGTCGAACGCGTCCACGACGGGCGGTCAGCGGCGCCGGCGGGCCGCGCGGACGTCGGCGACGAGCCGTTCCGCCCGATCGGGCGTGATCGACGGCGATGGGAGGAGCGGACGGGTGCGGGCGAGCTCGAGGAGCTGGCGGACGCGCTCGGCGTCGGCGGTCGCCCGATCGGCGCGGCGCACCCGGAGCGCATCAGGCCGGACCACCACGGCGATCGCCTCGCCGTGGCGGGTGATGGTGATCTCCTCGCCCGCAGCCACGCGGTCGAGCACCTCGGGGAGCGCGGCTCGTGCCTGGCTTGCGGACAGGGTGGCCACGGCGCGGATTGTACGCAGCTGTACTGCTACGTACAACGGTGGTCAGCGGGTGATCTCGTGGAACCCGAACCCGATGGTGCCGCGGCCGGCGTGGGTGCCGATGACGGGGCCGAGCTCGCCGACGACGATCTCGCCGTCGTGGTGCTCGCGCAGCCGGTCGACGAACTGGTCGACGTCGCTGCAGTCGCCGTGCAGCACCGCGACGTTCTCGACGCGACCTTCGAAGCCGCGGAACGTCTCGATCAGGTGGTTGAGCGCCTTCGTGCGCGTGCGCTGCTTGCCGGCCTGCTCGACCTTGCCGTCGACGACCTCGATGAGGGGCTTGATCGACAGCGCCGTGCCCAGCAGCGCCGCGGCGTTGCCGATGCGACCGCCGCGCTTGAGGTTCTCGAGCGTGTCGAGCGCGCCGAACACCCGGGTGCGCTCGGCGACGTCGCGGCCGATCTCGACGAGCTCCTCCACGGTGGCACCGGCTTCAGCCCGCCGGGCGCACTCGATCGCGTTCAAGCCCACGCCCAGCGAGACGCTGCGGCTGTCGACCACGCCGATCGGGATCCCCAGCTCGGGACCCACGTTGTTGGCGGCCAGCTGGGCGCTCTGCATGGTGGCCGACAGCGCCCCCGACAGCGACACGACGACGACACCGGTGGCGCCCTCCTCGGCGAGGCGGCGGTACGCGGCCTCGAACTGGCCGGGCGCCGGTGCCGCCGTCTCGGGCAGGCCGGGGATGGTGGCGCACTTGGCCCAGAACTCGGCGGGCGACAGCTCGAAGCGGTCGACGTACTCCTGCTCGCCGAACCGGATCGTGAGCGGGACGATCTCCATCCGGTGGCGCTCGACCACCTCGGCGGGGAGGTCGCAGGACGAGTCGGTGACGATGCGGACGTTCGACATGGCCGTTCGAGGCTACTGGGCGTTCGGGGAGGCGGATTCCCCACCGACGGTGCTGCCGGCCTCGGCGGCGTCGGGCGACACCAGCTCCTCGGCCGGGGTGGCGTCGTCGATGGCGCTCCGCCGACGACGGCCGCCACTGGGGTGCGAGTCGCGCGACGGCAGCGCCTCGTCGGCGAGCTGGTCGCGGCGGCGTCGCCGGAAGTGGCTGTACCACCAGCTGGCGAGGACGAGCAGCGCGATGCCGGTGATCAGCGGCCCGAGGCCCGTGAGGGCGTTGAGGCGGGCGGTGCCGGGCACCGGACCCGCGAGCGGTGCACCTGCCGGTGTGAGCAGCTCGACCGCGATCGGGATGGTGCCGCGCGCTCGCGCCTCCACGTCGATCACCACCTCGGTGGTGGCGCCCGGGGGCAAGGTGACGAGCTCGTCGCCGTCGGGGAACACGAGCTTCGACCCGCTCGGCCGGACGATCACCTGCAGCTCGGTG
>JALOLG010000337.1 GCA_025456105.1 Ilumatobacteraceae bacterium
CCTGGTCGTGCTCGGGGGCCTCGGTGCGGGCCTCACGTCGTTCCTCCGGCACCTGACGGCTCGGTGCTGGGACGACGCTGGACCCGTCCACCACGTCGTGGCAGATCCCGCGACGGCCACGGTGCCGCTCGGCGCGCTTGCTCGGTGGAGCGGCCACGTCGACCGGGTGGAGCCGACGGCGTCCGACCTCGACCGCGTCGCGGCCGGGCTCGCGTCGGGCGGCGCGCTCGTGATCGTCGACGGCGCCCACGATCTCGACGACCGATCCGCACTCGCCGTCGCCGAAGCCGGACGCCGTGGCGCCCGGCTCCTGATCGGCCTCTCCGCCCACCGTCCACTCCCGGCACCCCTCGCCGTGCTGGAGCGCGACGGGCTCGCCACGCGGGTCGTGCTCGGCCCGATCGACGACACCGCGGTGACGCGCCTCGCCGCCCGCGTGCTGGGTGGACCGGTGGAGCCGGGCGTGGTCCGCACGGTGACCAGCTCCGTCGGACACGCCCCGGCGGCGGTGGTCGACGTCGTCCGTGCATCGGCGAGGAGCGGAGCGTTACGTCGCAACGGCTCGGTGTGGCGCCAGGTGGGCTCGCTCGGCGTCCCGCCCACCCTCGTCGCGCGGGTCGAGCACACCCTCGCCGGGATCGACGAGGCGGGACGCGAGGGCATCGACCTGATCGCGGTCGCCCGGTCGGTCCCGCAGGCGATCGCCGTCGACGTCGTCGGTGCCGAGACGCTCGAAGCGCTGGAACGAGCCGGCATCGTCGAGTGGATCGTGAGCGACGGCAGCGGCGCGCGGGCGGCACTGACCCATCCGGCGGTGCGGACGGTCCGCCTCGCTCGGCTGTCGCCGGTGCGGGCCGCCCGCCTGGCAGGCCAGCTCCGCGTCGCGATCGAGCGCCGGGGCGCCACCCACCCCGGTCAAGTCCGCACGCCCGACGACCGCGCCCTCGACGCCGCCCTCGCGCTCCAGCACGGCGAGCCGTGGGACGCGACCGACGCCCTCACGGCGGCGCGGGCGGCCCGCGAGGTGGGCGACATCGCACTGGCCGAGGCGGTGTGCCGTGCGGCGCTGCGCGACCACGACGACATCCCCGTTGCGATCGAGCTGGGCGAGCTGCTCATCGCCCTCGGTCGCAACGTGGAGGCCGACGAGCTCCTCGCCGCACTCGCGCCCGATGACCCGGCCGATCGCGCGCTCGTCGTGATGGCGCGGGCGGTGAACCTCGCCTACCACCTCGATCGGGTCGACGACGCCACGTCGCTCCTCACGGATGCGCTGCGCACGTCGGTCGACGGCGACTGGGAGGCCGAGCTGCAGGGGCTGATCGGGGTGTTCGAGCTCGTGCGCGGGCGCACGGTGGAAGCCGTCAGGATCGCCGAACCCCACCTCGGCGACGGCGCCGGCCGGCACTTCGTGGAGGCCGCGACCGCAGCCGGCCCCGCACTCGTGATGATGGGCCGCAGCGTGGAGGCAGCCGATCTCGCGCAGCGCTCCCTCGACGCCCGCCTGGCGCTCGGCGAGCAGCCGGTGCTGGCCGATCCCGGCCTGCACGCGCTGATCCGCTCCCTCGCCCTCACCGAGGCCGGTCGGCTCGACGAGGCCGTCGAGCTCGGCCGCTTCGTCGAGTCGACGGCGATCGAGATCGACAGCCGGCAGGGGCAGATGTGGGCGGGGGTGATCGTCGGGCGGGCGCTGCTCCTGCAAGGGCACTTCGGGGCGGCCCGCCGATCGTTCGAGCTGGCCGCCGCGGCGGCGACCGACCTGAACATGGTGCTCCAGCTGCGGTGGGCTCGGGGCGGCGCCCTGCTCGCGGCGGCGCACATCGGTGACCTCGACGACGTCCGGCACGCCGCCGACGCGCTCGACGCCTGCCCACCCACCGAGCTGGGGCTCATGGCGAGCGAGATCCATCGCGCCCGTGCGTGGGCGGCGATCGCTCGCGGCGACCGGCGGGGTGGTGCCGAGCTGCTCCGGGCCGCCGCCGACCTCGCCGCCGACACGCGGCAACCCGGGCTCGAGGTCATCCCGCTCCACGACCTGGTCCGGATCGGCCTGGTCGACGACACCGACCGCCTCGAGCGGGTCGCCGCCACGGTGCAGGGCGAGCTCGCTCGATGGCGCTCGGCGCACGGTCGAGCGCTGGCCGCCGGCGCTGCCGACGGGCTCGTCGAGGTCGCGGAGCACTTCGAGCGCCTCGGTGCGATCGTGCTCGCCGCCGAGGCGGCGAACCAGGCGGCCTGGGCGGCGCGTCGGGTCGGCATGAGCTCGCTCGCCGACGTGGCCCGCTCGCGCATGGTCCGGCTCCTCGCCCAGCGTCCCGAAGCCGGCACACCGAGCCTGGCCCCGCATCCGGGCTTCGGGCTCCTCACCGACCGCGAGCGCGAGGTGGCCGAGCTGGCCGCACGGGGCGACGCGTCGAAGGCGATCGCCGCTCGGCTCGGGGTGTCGGTGCGAACGGTCGACAACCTGCTCCAGCGCGTCTACCGCAAGCTCGGCATCCGCGGCCGCGACGACCTGCGTGCGCTGCGCCACGGTGGGTCCGCGGCGGTGTCAGCGGTCGGCCGGGACTGATCGGCTCGTCGCGACGGGGAGCGCGACGCGAGCCTCCAGGCCGCCACCCGAGGCATCGCCGAGTGAGAGCGATCCTCCCGACGCCGTCGCCAGCGCGTCGACGATGGCGAGGCCGAGCCCCGAACCCTGCGTGGTCGTGCTGCCACGCCAGAAGCGGGTGACGGCGCGGGCCTTGTCCTGGTCAGTCATGCCGGGGCCTTCGTCGGCGACGTGCAGCACGTGACGGTCGGTCCCGGCCTCGACGCCCACGACCACGGCGGAGCCCGGCGGTGCGACCTTCAGCGCGTTGTCGAGGAGGTTGTCGAGGATCTGCTCGATCGCACCCGGCACCGCGGTGACCACCAGGGTCCCGTCGGGCAGCTCGGCACGGATGCCGACACCGACCGAGTCGGCGACCGCGCTCCAGGTGTCGACCCGCTCCGACACCAGCAGGCCGAGATCGACCGGTACCGGCGGTGGGTGCTCGTCGGCTCGTGCGAGCTGCAGCAGGTCACCGACGAGTGCGGTCAGGCGATCGGTCTCGTCGATGGCGGCGTCGATCGACTCGACCTGCTCACCGGTCGCGTCGC
>JALOLG010000338.1 GCA_025456105.1 Ilumatobacteraceae bacterium
CATTCGGGAAACACGAGTCGGCTGAGATCGCACTTGCCCGCCAGGACACACCCCCGCCGACATGACCATCACCGACACCGACATCGACCGCATGCGCCGCCTGCCGAAGGCGGAGATCCACATCCACCTCGAAGGTTGCTTCGAAGCCGACGAGCTCGCCCGGCTCGCCGCCGCCGTCGACGAGCCGCTGCCGCGCCCGGTCGAGCAGCTCTTCGACTTCCACGGGTTCGACGAGTTCCTCGAGTTCCTGTCGTGGTCGTGCGGGCTCGTCCGCACCCCCGAGGCCGCCGCCCCCGACGCCCGACAGTTCGTCGCCCGCGAGGCCGCCGCCGGCGCCCGCTACGCCGACGTCATCATCAACCCCACCCACTGGGCCACCTGGCGCAGCAACATCGGCGGCCTCATCGACGCCCTCGACCAGGGGTTCGCCGAAGGCGAGGCCGACGGCGGCCCACCGGTCGGGCTGTGCATCAGCCTCCTGCGCCAGCAGTCGGCCGCCGAGGCCGCCGAGCTCGTCGACCTCCTCCTCGAGCTGCGCCATCCACGGGTCGTCGCCCTGTCGATCGACGGCAACGAGCGCATGGCCGGTCGGGTCAGCTCTCGCTTCGCCGACGCCTTCCAGCGCGCCGGTGCGGCCGGGCTGAAGCGCACGGTGCACGCCGGCGAGTCGAGCGGCCCGGAGGGCGTGCGCGACGCCATCGACCTGCTCGGCGCCGACCGCATCGATCACGGCGTCCGGGCGATCGAGGAGCCCGAGCTCGTCCGCGAGCTCGCGGACCGCGGCATCCCGCTCGACATCTGCCCGCGCTCCAACGTCACCCTCGGCATCGTCCCGAGCTTCGAGGAGCACCCGATCGACGCCCTCCGCACCGCCGGCGTGCCGGTGAGCGTCAACACCGACGACCCCGCGTTCCTCGGCAACTCCCTCCACGGCGACTACGCCGAGGTGACGGCCGCCTTCGGGTGGAGCGACGACGTCGTGCGCTCGGTCGCACGCACGTCGATCGAGGCGAGCTTCGCCGACGACGACACCAAGGCAGCCATCCTGGAGGACCTCGCGCGGTGGTGAGCACGATCGCGATCGCCGCCGAGCGGCGATACGACCTTCGCCTCGTCGCGGTGATCGCGGCCGTCCTCGCCGTCGTCGCGGTGGCGACGGCGCTCACGTTCGACAGCGGGTCGTCACCGGCGCCGGCCGCCACGGTCGCGCTCGGTCCGCTCGTGGCCACCTGGCCGGAGCGCTTCGAGCTCACCGGCACCAAGGGCGTGGAGACGTGGGTCGAGCACGTGCACGTCGTCCGCGACGGCGATCGGTTCGTGCTCACCGGTGGCGCACCACGCGGTGAGGTGCAGCAGGTGCGCACCGTCGAGGTGGTGGGCGGCGAGCTCGTGGAGACCCCCTGCCCCGACGGCGGTGCAAGCGGCTCGTCGTGCGTCATCGAACCTGCGGTCGGGTTCCTCTCCACCGCGGCACTCGTCGCCGCCGCGCAGCGCGCCGAGCTGCCCGTGGAGCTGCCCGTCCTCGAGTACGCCGGGCGCTCGGTCGTGTGCCCGTCGGCCCGCCTCCTCGGCATCGAGCGCAGCGCGCTCGACCCCTGCTTCGACCTCGCCACCGGTGCCGTGCTCGCCCAGCGCGATCCCGACACCGGCGAGTTCGACGGCCCCAGCCTCGACCCGTGGTCGGTGGTCGTGAGCATCCCCCCAGCGTGAACAGCGTGAGCAACAAGGAGCACCCCATGACCCGATCCCGCCGACTGCTGCGAGGCGCCGCCCTCGTCGCCGCTGCCTCCCTCGTCATCGCCGCGTGCGGTGACGACGACGAGGAGTCCTCCTCCACCGAAGCGCCTGCCGGCACCGAGGCACCCGCTGGTACCGAGGCCCCCGAAGGCACCGAGGCACCGGCCGGGACGGAGGCACCCGCTGGCACCGACGCGCCGGCCACCGGCGAGCCGCTCCAGGTGGCGCTCCTCGTGCCGGGCCTCGCCAACGACGGCTCGTTCAACCAGGTCGCCCGGGAGGGCATCGAGGCGCTCGCCGAGCAGGGCCTGGTGGAGTACGAGCTCCGCGAGGAGATGGCCGACCCGGCCGTGTCGGAGCCGATCGTGCGCCAGTACGCGGCCGACGGCTACGACCTCATCATCGGCCACGGCATCGAGCTCTCCGAGCCGATCCTCGCCCTCGCCCCCGAGTTCCCCGACGTGCAGTTCACGGTGTCCGGCGGACCCGACATCGCCGACAAGCTGCTCGACAACGTCGACGGCTGGACGTACGACTTCGCCCAGCAGGGCTACCTGTCGGGCTACGTCGCGGCGAAGGTGAGCGAGAGCGGCACCGTCGGCGTGGTCGGCGGCCCCGAGCTGCCGTTCATCGCCGCCGCGCACGCCGGCTTCAAGGCCGGCGTCGCCGCCGTCGACCCGAGCATCGAGGTGGTCGAGGTGTACACGGGCAGCTTCGACGACGTGCAGCGCGCCGTCGAGGCGACCACCGGCCTCGTGTCGCAGGGTGCCGACGTGGTGTTCTGCTCCGGTGACGGCATCTGCAACGGCGTCGCCACCGCGGCCCAGCAGGGCGGCATCCTCACCGTCGGCGTCACGGGTGATGCGGGCGGCGTGGCCGAGGAGGTCAACGTCGCATCGGTCGAGCTCGACATGACGCCCACGTTCACCGAGTACGTCACGGGCGTCAGCTCGGGCGAGTTCGGTGGCCGGTTCTTCGTGTCGGGCCTCGCCAACGGCGGTCTCGTGCTCACGCCGGTCAACCCGCTCGAGGGCGTGCCCGACACGCTCGAGGCCGAGGTGGAGGAGCTCCTCGCCGGCCTCGCCTCCGGCGAGATCACCATCGAGCTCTGAGCCGATGAGCACGCCCCTGCTCGCGGCCAGCGGCATCACCAAGCGATACGGCGCCGTCGTGGCGCTGCGCGAGGTGGGCATGCAGTTGCGGGCAGGGCGCGTGCGCGCCATCGTGGGGGAGAACGGGGCCGGCAAGTCGACGCTCACGGGCGTGCTGGCCGGCCTCGTCCACCCCGACGCCGGCGAGGTGCACCTCGACGGTGAGCCGGTCCGGTTCGCCGGCCGGCGCGACGCGATCGCGCACGGCATCGGCCTGGTGCCCCAGCACCTCTCTCTGGTGGGGGCGCGGCGAGGCACGCCGCCGCGTCCGCCAGACCGCCTCCGAGATCGGCGTCGAGGTGGCGCTCGACGTCGAGATCGAGCGGATCGGGCTCGCCGAGCGCCAGCTCGGTGAGGTGGTGATCGCCGTCGCGCAGGGCGCCCGGGTGCTCCTGCTCGACGAGCCCACCTCCACCCTGGGCCCGAGCGAGGTGGAGCGGCTGATGCGCACGGTCCGTCAGCTCGCCGAGCGCGGTGTCGCAATCGGCCTCGTCACGCACCGCATCTCCGAGGTCATCACCGCCGCCGACGACGTGACCGTGCTGCGCGCCGGCGAGCTGGTGCACGACGGGTCGGCAGCCGAGCTCGACCCGGTCACGATCGCCCGGATGATGGTGGGCGACCGCATCACCCGGTACGAGAACGGTCGCCGGCGCGAGCCCGGACCGACCGTCGTGCAGGTCGCGTCGGTCCACACCGAGCACGGCGACCACATCGTCGACCTCGACGACGTGTCACTCGAGGTCCGCGCCGGCGAGATCGTGGGCATCGCCGGCGTCGTCGGGTCGGGGCAGGTCGCCCTCGCCGACGTGCTCTCGGGGGTCCGCCATCCGGCGCGCGGCACCGTGCGCGTCGACGGCCACGACGTCACGGGCGATGCCGCCACCGCCACTCACCTCGGCGTCGCCTACATCCCCGAGTCGCGCGACGACGGGCTGCACCCCGTGGGGACCGTCGCCGAGAACGCGAGCCTGCTCGAGATCGCCGCGATCCGGCCCGCCTGGCGGCGGCGCGACCGCAAGGCCGAGCGGGCCCACGGCGTCGCCGTGTGCGAGCGGTTCGAGGTGCGACCGCCCGATCCCGACCTGCCCACCGTCGGGCTGTCGGGCGGCAACCGCCAGAAGCTGCTCGTGGGCCGCGAGCTGATCCGCGGGCCGCGTGTGGTGATCGCCCACGGACCCACCCAGGGCCTCGACCTCGCTGCCGGCGCGGCGGTGCGGCGCGAGCTGGTCGCCGCGGCCGAGCAGGGTGCCGCCGTGCTGGTGGTGTCGGCCGACCTCGACGAGGTGCTCGAGCTGGCCGACCGGGTGGTGGTGCTCGCCGCGGGGCGAGTGGCCGACGAGCTCGTGCCCGGCGACGACGGATGGGACCTCGACCGCCTCGGCGCGGCGATGGCAGGCATGAACCAGGAGGCACGATGAACGCGAGCGAACCGACGGGCACACCCGAGCCGCACGTCCCGACCGTGGCCACGACGGCGGCGTCGCTCGTGCCGAACGTCGCCGAGCTCATGCGGCTGCGCGCCGTCGCGGCCGGCACCGCCGAGGCCGACGTGATCGTGCGCGGCGGCACGGTGCTGTCGCTGCACTCGGGCGAGCTGCTCCAGCGCGACGTGGTGATCGCCGGCCGGCACATCGCCGCCGTCACCCCGCCGGGTCGCTTCGACGCGCCACGCACCATCGACGCCACGGGGCTGCACGTGGCGCCCACGTTCATCGACGCGCACCTCCACATCGAGTACACGATGCTCACCCCCGGCGAGCTCGCCCGGCTCGTCGTCCCACGCGGCACGGTCACCGTGCTCGCCGACCCGAACTGCATCGCCAACGTGCTCGGCACCCCGGGCATGGACCTGGTCGGGCGCACCGGCACGCCGCTGCGCATCTTCCGCCAGGTGTCGCACGCCGTGCCCCGCGCGCCGTGGCTCGAGCTGGGCGGCGGCGTGGTGCCGCACGAGGACATCGTCGAGCGCGTCCAGCTGGCCGACGCCGCCACGCTCGGCGAGTCGAACCCGTTCGCGCTCGACGAGTGGTCGGCCCGCAAGCAGGTCGCGGCGCTCATGGCCGGCAAGCGCATCACCGGGCACACCGCGCGGCTGTCGGACGAGCCGCTCTGGTCGTACCTCGCGGGCGGGGTGTCCGACGACCACAATGCCGTCACCACCGCCGAGGTGCTCGAGCGGGTGCGGCTCGGTGCCGTGATCACGGTGATGGCCGGCTCGATGAACGACAACTGCCTCACCGTGTTCGCCGACGTGCCCGGGCTCGGCGACGCCATCCGCCACCTCTGCTTCTGCGCCGACGACAAGCACGTCGAGGACCTCGACGACCAGGGCCACATCGACCACCACGTCCGCCAGGCGATCGCGTGCGGCGTGCCGCCGATCGAGGCCTGGCGCATGGCGACGCTCGTCGCGGCGTCGTTCTACCGATTCGACCACGTGCTGGGCTCGGTCACGCCGGCGCGGGTGGCCGACCTGCAGCTCGTCGGCGACCTCGCCGTCGCGCGGCCTGACGTGGTGATGGTGGGCGGCGAGATCGTGGCCGAGGGCGGCCGCCCGCTGTTCGAGAACCACGACCCCATCGACCCCTCCACCCGCAACACCATCCACCTCCACAGCGGCCTGTCACCTGCATCGTTCGCGGTGCGCGCCGACGGGCCCACGGCCTGGGTGCAGGCCATGGAGATGTACGACGGCTACTTCAAGCGGGCCTTCCACGCCGAGCTCCCCGTGGTGGACGGCACCGTCCAGTGCGACGTCGAG
>JALOLG010000339.1 GCA_025456105.1 Ilumatobacteraceae bacterium
CGCACAGCTCGGGCGACCAGATCGGGATCTCGTGCGCGATCGCCCGGCGCTCGTAGCGGGAGGTGCCGGTGGGCCAGGTGCCGTCGGGCGGGAAGGCGCTCACCGGCAACCGGTCACCGAGCCCCTCGAGCAGCAACCGGGTGACGGTGCGCACCAGCTCCGGTGCGTCGTCGGGCACCTGCACGCCCCGGCGTGGCGCCGAGGTGACCTCACCCAGCTCGACGGGGTGCAGCTCGGCGAGCGCCGCGTCGATCGCGGCGAGGTTGCGCCGCACGATCTCGGGCCCACGCCGCCCCCAGGTGGTGCGCACCGACTGCTTCACCGCCTCGATGGCCTCGTCACGGGGCAGCACACCCGACAGGGCGAAGAAGCACGTCGACATGACGGTGTTGATGCGCCGACCCAGACCGTGGGCCTCGGCGACCCGCTGGGCGTCGATCACCCACAGCCGGGCGCCACGCTCGACCAGCACCTCCTGCGCGCGCCGGGGCAGCCGTGACCAGAGCTCCTCCGGGGGCACGGGGCTGTTCACCAGGACCGTGGCCCCCGGCGCGACCCGGTCGAACACGTCGAAGCGATCGAGGAACGCCGGGGCGTGCACGGCGAGGAAGTCGGCGTGGCGGATCTCGTAGGTCGACCGGATCGGCTCGGGCCCGAAGCGCAGGTGCGACACGGTGGTCGCACCCGACTTCTTGGAGTCGTAGACGAAGTGGCCCTGGCACTGCAGCTCGGTGCGGTCCCCGATGTTCGTGATGGCGGCCTTGTTCGAGCTCACCGTGCCGTCCGCACCGAGGCCGTAGAACAGCGCCTGGGTGACGCCACGCCGTGCGGGCTCGTCGTCGCCATCGTCGGGGAATGCCGACGGTGAAGCGACGCCGCGGCCGGTCCGCGGCCAGCTCGGCGAACACGGCGCGCACCATGGACGGCGTGAACTCCTTCGACGACAGCCCGTAGCGACCGCCGATCACCTGGGGCAGGGTGTCGAGCACACCGTCGGCGACGCCCTCGACGAGAGCGCCCAGCACGTCCAACAGGAGCGGCTCACCCACCGACCCGGGCTCCTTGGTGCGGTCCAGCACGGCGACGGAGCGCACCGTCGGGGGCAGCGCGGCCAGCAGCGCCTCGACCGGGAACGGGCGGAACAGGCGCACCTTGCACAGCCCCACGGGCGCGCCGTCGGCGGCCATCGCCTCGACCACCTCGTGGGCGCACTCGGCGCCCGACCCCATCATCACCACGACCCGTTCGGCCCGCTCGTGGCCCACGTAGTCGACCAGCCCGTAGCGCCGGCCGGTCGCCGCCGCGAGCTCGTGCATCACCTGCTGCACGACGGCGGGGGTGCGGTCGTGGAACGGGTTCGCCGCCTCGCGGCACTGGAAGAACGTGTCGGGGTTCTGCGACGTGCCCCGGATCACCGGATGGTCGGGGGACAGCCCGCGGGCCCGGTGCCCGTCGAGCGCCCCGGCGTCGACCAGGGACCCCAGCACCTCGTCGTCGAGCAGCTCGAGCTTCTGGATCTCGTGCGAGGTACGGAAGCCGTCGAAGAAGTGCAGGAACGGCACCCTGGCCCGCAGCGTCGCCGCGTGGGCCACCGCGGCCAGGTCCTGGGCCTCCTGGGGCGAGCCGGACGCGAGCATGGCCATGCCGGTGGTGCGAGCGGCCATGACGTCGGAGTGGTCGCCGAAGATCGACAGCGCGTGCGTCGCCACGGACCGCGCGGCCACGTGGGCCACGAACGGGGTGAGCTCACCTGCGATCTTGAACAGGTTGGGCAGCATGAGCAGCAGGCCCTGGGACGCGGTGAAGGTGGTGGTCAGCGCTCCGGTGCTCAGCGCGCCGTGTGCGGTGCCCGCCGCGCCGGCCTCCGACTGCAGCTCCACCACCCGGGGCACGACCCCCCAGAGGGTCTCCCGACCCGACGCCGACCAGTCGTCGGCGTGCTCACCCATCGGCGAGGCCGGGGTGATCGGGTAGATCGCGAGCAGCTCGCTCAGGCGGTAGGCGACCCGCGCGACCGCCTCGTTCGCGTCGAGGGTCGCACTCTGGCGCTCGGTCGCGACGGCCATGGAGGTCCACGATGGGTGCCTGGGGGCGGGCGCCACAGGGCCGAACGTCACGTTCACGGCCTGCTCGTCGGCGCGCAACGGTGCCGAAACGCGCGCGACGTAGCGTTCGCCGGGTGGAGCACCAGGTGGATCGCCGGCTCAACCCGCACGTGATCGTGCTCTTCGGCGCGGTCGGCGACCTCTCCCGGCGCAAGCTGCTGCCGGGGCTGCTGCGCCTGTACCGCGCGGGGCTGCTGCCGGCGTGCCGCATCGTGGGCACGTCGCTCGAGGAGCTCGACGACGACTCGTTCCGGGCGATCGCCCACGAGTCCTGCACCGAGCACGTGAAGGACCCGATCGACGACACGACCTGGGCCGAGTTCGCCGAGCTGCTGCGCTACGTGCCCTCGAGCGCCGGGCCCGGCGGGCTGCACGACGCGGTCGTGGCCGAGGAGCAGCAGCTGGCCGAGGCCGAGGCCGAGCTGACCGGCGCCGGCGACGGCCCGCGTGAGGTGCGGCGGCTGCACTACCTGAGCATCCCGCCCGCCGCGGCACGCCAGGTCGTCACGACCCTGGGCGAGGCCGGCCTGGCGGAGCGTGCCCGCATCGTCATGGAGAAGCCCTTCGGCACGGACCTGGCCTCGGCGCGGGACCTCAACGCCCACCTGCAGGCGGTCTTCCCGGAGGAGTCGATCTTCCGCATCGACCACTTCCTGGGCAAGGAGGCGGCGCTGAACATCCTGGCGTTCCGGTTCGCCAACGGCCTGTTCGAGCCGATCTGGAACCGCCAGCACATCGACCACGTGCAGATCGACGTGCCCGAGACGCTCTCGATCGGCACACGGGCGGCGTTCTACGAGTCCGCCGGGGCGTTCCGCGACATGGTCGTGACCCACCTGTTCCAGATCATGGCCTTCGTCGCGATGGAGCCCCCGACCGCCCTCGAGCCGAGGGCGATCAACGAGGAGAAGAACAAGGTCTTCCGCTCGATGCTGCCGATCGCCTCGAGCGACGTCGTGCGTGGCCAGTTCGCGGGCTACCGCGACATCGACGGCGTCGACCCGGAGTCCCAGACCGACACCTTCGTCGCCCTGCGCTGCCACATCGACAACTGGCGCTGGGCGGGTGTGCCGTTCTTCCTGCGCACCGGCAAGAAGCTCGCCGAGGGTGCACGCATCGTGTCGATCGCGTTCAAGGAGCCACCCAAGTCGATGTTCCCCGCGGGGTCCGGCGTCGGCACCCTGGGCCCCGACCACCTGACCTTCGACCTGGCCGACTCGTCGCGGCTGTCGCTGTCGTTCTACGGCAAGCGGCCGGGACCCGGGTTCGTGCTCGACAAGCTCTCGATGCAGTTCGCCACCCACGAGACACCCGACGAGGTCAACGTGCTCGAGGCCTACGAGCGGCTGATCCACGACGCGCTCGCCGGGGACAAGACGCTGTTCACCAGCTCCGAGGGCATCGAACGGCTCTGGGAGGTGGCCGCCGAGCTGATCGACGACCCGCCGCTGGTGCACCCCTACTTCCCGGGCAGCTGGGGCCCCGACGCCATGCACGCGCTCGTGGCGCCCTACACGTGGCGACTGCCGTTCGAGCGACGCTGGCGCACCAACGAGAGCTGAGCGGCGCGAGGATCGTCAGCGCCGCGGCCAGCGCCGTCGGAGCGGACCACCCGAAGGGATCACACGATGCAGGACACGACCGGAGCCTCGCCGAGCGGGCCCACCCTCGGCATGGTCGGACTGGGACGCATGGGCGCCAACCTGGTGCGTCGGCTCGTGGCGGGCGGCGGCCGTGCCGCGGTGTTCGACCGCGACCCCGACGTGGCGGTC
>JALOLG010000340.1 GCA_025456105.1 Ilumatobacteraceae bacterium
AGGTGACCGGTCACGGGCCGTCGCCGGAGCTGTTCGAACTGGCCGAGTGGGCCTCGATCCGCTGGGCAGCGCGGCGCATCCGTCCGTTCCTGGTCACGGCATCGCCCGGTCGTGCGGTGGTTGCCCTGCCGCCGGATCGCCGCACCGGCATGTCGCCGGCACCGGTCTCTCCGGCGACACGTTCGCTCCTGGCGAACGGCGGGGGAGTGTTGCGTCTTCCACCTCGTGTCGACGTGATGCCCACGCTGCTCGCCGCGGTCGGGTTCGGCCCGACGCTGGTCGTCGTTCCCGAGCGAGACGTGGTGGCCCTGCTCGCCACGCGACTTCGCCGGGCGGGCGTGTCGGTCGCCATCGTGCCGGACGACTGGGCCATGGCGGCGGGTGGCGTCGACGTGGTGATCGGCACGCGTTCCGCCGCGTGGGCCCCCTGCCCCGATCTCGCAGCGGCGGTGCTGCTCGACGAACACGACGACCTGCACCAGAACGAGCGCACGCCGACGTGGCACGCACGCGACGTGCTGGTCGAGCGGTGTCGTCGAGCGGGCGTGCCGTTCGTGCTGGTGTCGCCGGCGCCGACGTTGACCGCCGTCGTCGACTACGCGGGCGCCGGCGGCGTGGTCCACCCACCACCTGCTCGCGAGCGCGCCGGCTGGCCGCGGGTCACCGTGGTCGGTCGCACGGAGGAGGACCCGTGGAAGCGGTCCCTGGTCACCTCGGAGCTGATCGAACGGATCCGTGACCCGGAGTCGACCGTGGTCTGCGTCAGCAACACCACGGGTCGCGCTCGGGTGCTCGCGTGTCGATCGTGCCGAGCGCTGATCCGATGCGAGACGTGTGACGCCGCAGTCGGACTCGACGACGATGGGCGGCTCTCGTGCCGACGCTGCGGGGCCGTGCGCCCCGCGGTGTGCCAGTCGTGCGGTGCGGGCCGGTTCGCCAACCTCCGCCCCGGGGTCACCCGGTTGCGCGAGGAACTCGAGGCCGCAGCGGCGCGTCCCGTCGTCGCTGTCACCGGTGCCGACACTCACCCGCCGGAGCGCGCCGGCGTCTACGTGGGCACCGAGGCGGTGTTGCACCGGGTCGGTCCGGTCGACGTCGTGGCATTCCTCGAGTTCGACTCCGAGATGCTGGCACCGCGGTTCCGGGCCGGCGAACAGGCGCTTGCACTGATCGTGCACGCCGGACGCATCGCTCCCGAGGTGCTGATCCAGACCTTCTCGCCCACCCACGAGGTGGTCCGGGCCGCCTCCGTCGGCGACCCGTCGATCGTGCTCGACAGCGAGCGGGGCCGACGCGAACTGCTCGGTCTGCCCCCATACGGCGCGCTCGCCCTGGTGTCGGGCAGTGGCGCCGGCGACCTGGTGGCCCAGCTCCCCGCCGACATCGCGGTCGGAGGTGACGGGACGGACCGTTTCCTCGTGCGCGGCCCGGACTGGTTGACGCTCGGCGCCGCGTTGAACTCCGTCGATCGGCTGCCAGGTTCGCGGGTTCGCGTCGAGGTCGACCCGCCCCGCATCTGAGCCGGCCGGGTCGTCGCTCAGACCCCCATCTTGTGCTTGATGTGCTCGATCACGGGAGTGTGCTCGGACTGCGGGCTGAAGAGGATCAGGTCGGCGTCCTCCTCCACGCGGACGCTGTGTCCGGCGGGCCAGTGGAAGACATCCCCACCGGCACACTGCTCGGTGGAACCATCGCCGTAGGTGACCGTGACCGTGCCGTTGATCACGTACCCCCAGTGCGCCGAGTCGCACATGTCGCCGCGGAGCCCCTCGAGCAGCGGGGCGAGATCCGCTCCTTTCGCCATGGTGAAGTACTCCGCGCCCATGACGCCGAACGCAGCACCGAAGTCGGTCTGTTGGCGTGCGGTGGCACCCGGTGCGTCGATCTTGACCGGGATGTCGTTCTTGGTGATGTGCATGTGGTGCTCCTTGTCAGGCAGTTGGTGTCAGGCTGTTGCTTCTGATGACCGTGAGGCGTGACAATCGATGTCACAATGCGACAGATGGGGGCCGACGGACTCGACGAGCGGCTCGCTGACGCCCGGCGCTCGGTGAACGAGGGCCGGTGGCGTCAGGCGCTCGACCTGCTGGGCGGCGACGACGCGAGCTCGTCGGCAGAGTGCCTCGAGCTGCGAGCCGAGGCGGCCTATGGTGCCGGAGAGTTCGAGGCCTGCGTCCAGGCGTGGGAGGACCTCCATTCGCTGCAGGTGAAGCTGGGCGACCGCATCGAGGCGGCACGTGCGGCAGCGATGATCGCCATGTTCCTGATGATGGACACCGGACTGATGGCGCCGGTTCGCGGCTGGCTCCGAAGCGCCGACCGGCACCTCGAGGGCGTCGACGATCATCCGGTTCTCGCCATCGTCGCGATGGTCAGGGCGTACGAGCGTTTCATGTGCGGTGCCATGGACGAGGCGCGCCTCCACGCCGAGCGGGCGATCGAACTCGGTGAGCAGCTCGGCGTCATGCCTGCGGTGGTGATCGGGAGGACGTGCCGCGCCCGCACGCTGATCTTCGCCGGCGACATGGAGACAGGTCTCGAGCTGCTCGATGAGGTCGGCGCGTTGCTGATGTCCGGCGCCGCCGACCCGTTGACCACCGGCATGATGTACTGCGAGATCATCTGTGCAGCGCAGGGGCTGCTCATGCCGGATCTGGCCGCGCAGTGGACCGACGTGATGGAGCGCTGGCGTCACGGTGTGGCGTTTGGGGGCATCCACGGCCGTTGCCGAGTTCACCGGGCCGAACTGCTGAGGATGAGCGGGACCTGCGACGAGGCGGAGGCCGAAGCGCTGGCTGCGTGCGACGAGCTCCGGCCGTGGATGCGACGCGAGTTCGGGTGGCCACTCGTCGAGCTGGGCAACGTCCGGCTGCACGCCGGTGACTTCGACGGGGCCGAGGACGCGTACCGGCAGGCGATCGAGCACGCATGGTCACCGCAGCCGGGGTTGGCACTCGTGCACCTTGCCCGAGGCGATGCGGAGTTGGCGGCGACGATGATCGCCGACGCCATCGAGCACCCCATCGACATCCCGTCGAAGGAGCGCCCGCCCTTCGGCCCACTGCGACTTGCACCGTTGCTCGACGCTCAGGCCGAGATCGCCTCCGCCCGGGGCGAC
>JALOLG010000028.1 GCA_025456105.1 Ilumatobacteraceae bacterium
CGCCGTTCGGGTTCTGGATCACCACGTCGGTGAGCTCGGCGCGGGCGTCGTCGGGGATCGCCGTGCTCGCCGAGCCGGTGAGGCCGACGCCGATGTTGAGCGGCAGCCGCACGGCGAACGGCACCCCCGGGTCGTCGGCCGGCGGTGCGACGACGGCGGGTGGCTGCGTCGTGTCCGGTTCGTCGTCGTCGCCGTCGTCGCTCGGTTCGGGCTCGTCGGACGGCTCGCTCGGTGCCAGCTCACCGACACGGTCGTCGACGGCGTCGCGGGCGGCGTCGCGGATCTCGGGCCGGATCACGCCGAACCAGGCGGCCACGAGGCCGACGAGGAGCGCGAGCACGCCGAGGGTGCTCACCAGGGCGCGGGCGGGCACCGTGGGCGGCTGGATGAGCGCACCGCGGCCGATCGCGGGCGCGTGGTCGGGTTGCGTGGCCTCGACCTCGAAGTCGAGCTGGCGGTCGGCTCGCCGCCAGCGGCCGCCGACCGCCGACAGCTTGAGCCGCACCAGGCTCGAGGCGCCCGGGGCGACGCCCACGGCGGGCGGGTCGAACGTGCCGTCGACCCGACCGGTCGGGTCGACCAGGTGGAGACGGCAGCTGGCCAGGTTGTTGCCGTGGTTCTCGTCCATCAGCTCGAACGTCGCCCGGCGCCGCGAGCGCTGCAGCGGCTGGAGCATGCTGATGCGGCGGTCGTCGAACTCGTGCACCTGCAGGGTGGCCTCGGCGACGACGGTCTCGTCGGGGTCCTGCTGGGGCATCACGCGCACCGCGGCGGTGGTGGGTCCGGCGCTGGTGGTGTGGATCGCGGGCGGGCGCACCACGACCTCGATCACGTCGCTCGAGCCGCCGAACAGCGTGACGTTGGGCCGGGTGACGGTGGTCCACGCCGCCGTGAGGCCGGCCCCGACGATGGTGAAGCTCTCGGTGTGCTCGCCCAGGTTCTCGACGGTGAGCTGCAGCGAGACGGGCTCGCCCGGGGTCACCTCGATCTCGTCGTGCACGAAGAACGCCTGGACCGCCACGGGCGCCGACGCTACCGCCCGGACCGGTGCCGACCGGGGCAGCCCGTCCGCACGCTCGGTGAGCGACGGGCCGACGGCTCTAGCCTGCCGGCATGCCCTCGTCCGACTCGCGCGCCGGTGCGTCCTTCCCGGCGGCCCGACCGCGCCGTCTCCGGCGCACCCGCGCGCTGCGCGACCTGGTGGCCGAGACGCACCTGCGGGTCGACGACCTCGTCGCACCGCTGTTCGTGCGCGAGGGCGTCCACGACCCGGTGCCGATCCCGTCGCTGCCCGGCGTGGTGCAGCACAGCCTCGACAGCCTGCGCCGCGAGGTGGAGCAGCTGGCCGGGCTCGGCGTGCGCGGTCTCATCCTGTTCGGGGTGCCCGCCGCCAAGGACGCCATCGGCTCGGGTGCCTGCGACCCCGAGGGGATCGTGCAGGTCGCCCTCGAGCGGCTCGCGGCGGACGTGGGCGACGACCTGGTGCTCATGGCCGACCTGTGCGTCGACGAGTACACCTCGCACGGGCACTGCGGGATCGTGGGTGACGACGGTGCCGTCGACAACGACGCGACGATCGAGCTGTACGGCCGCATCGCCGTCGCCCAGGCGGCGGCCGGCGCCCACGTGGTGGCGCCGAGCGGGATGATGGACGGCCAGGTGGGGGCGATCCGGTCGGCGCTCGACGCCGCCGGGTTCACCGAGACGGCGATCCTGGCCTACTCCGCCAAGTACGCGAGCGGGCTGTACGGCCCGTTCCGCGACGCCGTCGACGTCACGATCGCCGACGGTGGCGACCGTCGGGGCTACCAGCAGGACTGGCGCAACCGGCGCGAGGCGTTCGTCGAGGTGCTGGCCGACATCGAGCAGGGGGCCGACATGGTGATGGTGAAGCCGGCCGTCACCTACCTCGACGTGATCGCCGCGGTGCGCTCGGTGGTCGACGTGCCGGTGGCCGCGTACCACGTGAGCGGCGAGTACTCGATGATCCGTGCCGCCGCGGCGAACGGCTGGATCGACGGCGACGCAGTGGCCCTCGAGCAGCTCACGGCGGTCAAGCGGGCGGGGGCCGACGTGATCCTCACCTACTTCGCGCGCTGGTTCGCCGAGCAGGCGGCCGCCGCGGGGAGGCGATGAGCACGATGGACCTGATCCCGCCCTGCGATCCCGTCGGCTGCGCGAGCGTCGGCTGCACCCCGGTGCTCTGCCGGGGCGCCGGCATCGCCTCGAACGAGCGGCTGTTCGCCCGGTCGGCCGCCGCGATCCCCGGTGGCGTCAGCTCGTCGATCCGGGCGTTCCGGTCGGTGGGCGGCACGCCCTACCTCGTGCAGCGCGCCGAGGGCGCCGAGGTGATCGACGTCGAGGGCCGGCGCTACCTCGACCTCGTGCAGAGCTATGGCGCGGTGATCCTCGGCCACGCCCATCCCGCGGTCACGGCAGCGGTCGCCGCCGCAGCGGCTGACGGCACGTCGTACGGTGCGCCGACGCCGCGCGAGATGAAGCTCGCCGAAGCCGTCATCGAGGCGGTCCCGGGGTGCGAGCAGGTGCGGCTGATGAACTCGGGCACCGAGGCCACGAGCACGGCGGTGCGCCTGGCCCGCGGTGCCACCGGTCGCGACCGCGTGGTGATCTTCCACGGCAACTTCCACGGGGCCACCGACGCGCTGCTCGCCGCCGGCGGCAGCGGCGTGGCCACGCTCGGGCTCCCCGGCACCGCCGGCGTGCCGGCGGGTGCGGTGGCCGAGACGCTCGTGGTGCCGTACAACCAGGTGCCCGTCCTCGACGACACGGTGGCGGCGGTCATCGTCGAGCCGGTGGCGGCCAACATGGGCGTCGTCGCACCGGCGCCGGGGTTCCTCGCGGGGCTGCGCGCCGAGTGCGACCGGGTGGGCGCGGTGCTGGTGTTCGACGAGGTCATCACCGGCTTCCGGCTCGGTCGCGGCGGCGCGCAGGCGCGCTACGACGTCACGCCCGATCTCACCACGTTCGGCAAGGTCATCGGCGGTGGCCTGCCGATCGGGGCGGTGGGCGGGCGGCGCGAGCTGATGGAGCACCTCAGCCCGCTCGGCCCGGTGTTCCACGCCGGCACGCTCGCCGGCAACCCGCTCGCCACCGCCGCCGGGCTCGCTGCGCTCGACCTGCTCACCGACGACGTGTACGTCGAGCTCATGGCCCGTGCCCGTCACCTGGCGGCGCTGCTGGGGGCGGCGTGCGACGCGGCGGGGTTCCCGGCCCAGTTCCCGGTGGTGGGCACGCTCGTCGGCATGGTGTGCGGCGACGTGCCGCTGCCCACCGACTTCGCCGGTGCGAAGCGCACCGACGAGGCGGCCTACGCGCGGTTCTTCCACGCCATGTTGGCCAACGGCGTGGCGATGGCCCCGGGGGCCTACGAGGCGCTGTTCGTGGGGCTCGCGCACACCGACGACGTGCTCGAGCGCATCGGCGAGGCGGCGCATGCGGCCGCCCGCGCGGCTGCGACCGGCTGAGGGCGCCGCCGCCGCTCTGCGGAGCGCCAGTAGCGTCGGCGCGGCATGCGGACGATCTTCTCCCTCCGATTCGTCGCGGCGGTCGCCGTGCTGGTCGGGCTGGCGGTGGTCGCCGGATTGCTGTTCCTCCGTGACGATCCCGTGGCCGAGATCGTCGAGGCCGAGCCGCCGGTGCGCCGCATCGAGCTGGTCGAGCTCATCTTCGCCGCCGAGCCGAACGGCTTCGCGATGAGCTCGTCGGGCGTCAGCGTCGGTGAGCTCGACCTCGTCCTCGACGGCGAGCGCACCGTGCGCATCGCGCCGGGCACCGTCGGCGAGGTCACGTGCGGCCAGCTCGAGGAGATCGCCCGCTGCGCCATCGTGGCCGACATGCTCGGCAACGCCGTGGTGTGGTTCCGGATCGCACCGATCCGCACGAGCACCACGGTCGAGTTCCCCGCCATCGTGTCGCTCGACAGCAACCTCGCTCGGCTGGAGGACGGGCTCGAGCTGCCGTACGCGCCGCGGCTCACGCGACGGTGCGACCGCGACTTCGACTCGTTCCGCCAGTTCCAGCAGGAGCTTGGCACCGACTTCACGTCGATCTACTCGCTCACCGACGATCGGATCACCGAGGTGATCTGCACCCCCTGACCCGCTGAATCGGCTTCTCGTGATTGGGGGGTGTCGCATGGACACCCCCCAATCACGAAAGCGGCTGGATCACAGGTCGAGCAGGTGGCGGGCGGCGGCGAGGCCCGAGCAGGCGGCACCCTCCATGCGGGGGCCGGCGAAGGCGTCGCCGGCGAGGACGAGCCGGCCGTCGTGACCCGCCCAGCAGGGCTCGGGCCAGCACTGACGTGGCGTCGCGAACCGCCAGCGCTTCACCTGGTGCTCGACGAGGGTGGTGCGGCCCGTGAACGGGTGGGCCTCGGTGAGCAGCGCGGCGGCCACCACCTGCGGGTCGGTGTCCCAGTGCTGCTCGCTCCACTCGGGGGTCGCGTGGAACGTGACGGCGGGGACCGGGCTGACGCCCTTGGCGGCGTTGTCGCCGACGAAGCTCCAGATGGTGCCGTCGAGGCGGTCGCGCTGCAGGCCGCCCGGTGCCGGGACGGCGCTCGGGCCGTCGAGCACCGCGAGGAGCGCGATCGTGCGGTCGTAGTCGCCGAGCACCAGCTCGCGAGGGACCTCGACCCCCACCTCGAACAGCAGCGAGAACGTCTGGGGCAGCGGGCAGGTCACGACGACGGCGTCGGCCGGGTGGACGCTCGCGTCGTCGAGCACGACCTCCCACGCCGACGTCGCTCCCGGCCTGACGGCGAACACCATCGCGGGGCAGTGCACGTCGAGCCCGAGGGCGAGGTGCTTGGCCAGCGCGTTCATCCCCCGGGTGCCGACGTAGCGCGGGTGACCGTCGGCCGGGTCGCCGGGGTCACCGAACCCGTGGCACCACACGCGCACCAGCCCGGCCCGCTCCCAGTCGGCCACCAGCTCGGCGTACTCCTCGGTGCGGACGGTGAAGAACTGCGCGCCGTGGTCGACCACGGCCTCCCCGATGCGTCGGGTGGCGAGCCGACCGCCCGGTGAGCGGCCCTTGTCGAAGACCGTCACGTGGTGGCCGGCTGCGTCGAGCGTCCGGGCGGCGGTCAGCCCGCTCAGGCCCGCACCGACGACGACGACCCGCACGGTTCAGCCGGCGACGGCGCCGAGGCGCCGCTCGCCGTGGAGGCGGTGCTGGTGGGCGCGCTCGGCCCGACGGAGGAAGTCGATCAGGACCCGGTTGAACGTGGAGGCGTGCTCGACCATGAAGCCGTGCGCGGCGCCGCTGATGACCACCAGCTCGGCCGTCGCGATGCGCTCGGCCAGCTCCTCGGCGTCGCCCCGGGGCGTCAGGATGTCCTGGTTGCCGACGATCACGAGGGCCGGGACGGTGACCTCGTCGAGCCGGGCGATGACGTCCTCGTGCGACTGGTCGTCGGTGAACGCGAGGATGGCCTCGCACTGGGCGACGAACGCGTGCCGCGGGCGGGCGAGCGCGAGCGGACCCATCCAGCCGAAGGCCGGCGAGATCCGGCGGAACGACCGCGGCCCGATCACCCATCGACTGGCGATCTTGGCCATCTCGCCCATGCCGCGCTCGCGGGCGGTGTCGGCCCAGGTCTGGAGGAGCTCGCGCCGCCAGGGGTGGTTGCGGCACGCCGTGCAGGCCAGGGTGAGCGACCGGACCCGGTCGGGGTACGTGATGGTGAGCATCTGGCTGATGGCGCCACCCATCGACGCACCCACCACGTGCGCATCGGCGACGCCGAGGTGGTCGAGCACGGCGATCGCATCGGCGGCCATCTGCTCGAGCGAGTAGGGCCCGGGGGGCTTGTCGCTGCGGCCGGCACCGCGGTTGTCGAAGGCGATCACCCGGTGCGTCGGGGTGAGCGCGAGTCGCTGCATGTCCCAGCCGTGCTTGTCGGCGCCGAGCCCCTGGATCATCAGGACCGGCGGGGCCGAGGTGCGCCCCGTCTGCTCGAAGTGGATGCGCACGCCGTCAGAGGTGGTCACGTACGGCACGTCAGGCTCCTCCCATGCCCGAGAACGGCAGCCAGTCGAGCGGGGTGCCGGTGGCGACGCCACCGAAGCCGCCGAGGAGCACGGCGATCCGCTCGCGGACCTGGTCGGCGAGCTCGAGCTCGGCGAGCGGTCCCCGGCGCTTGCGGTTGGCCGTGAGCGGGCTGCCGATCTCGATGCGCGCCCCACGGCGGAACGGAGCGCTGGCGGTGGCGGCCGGCAGCACCTTCGTGCCGGTCGCGACGGCGGCACCGATGAGCCGGTGGTCGACCCGACCGACGTGACGTGGGTGGGCCGTGGGCTCGGCGCCCATCACGACGAGGTCGCCGTCGTGCAGGGCGCGCGTGACCTCGTCGGCGCGCGCGAGCAGGCCGCCGAGGCGCTGCACGAACGGACCGGCCGGTGCGACGTCGGGTCGCCCGACGAACCGGACGGGACGATCGAGCGCCTCCGCCAGGGCGAACGCGGTGTAGATCGGCGCCAGCGCGTAGCGGCGCGTGTTCACCACCACCAGCGCTCCGGCTCGCTTGGGGACGAGCTGGTCGCCGCCGAGGGTGACGTGCCAGCGCAGACGGGCGGCGCCCCAGACGATCCCCACGGCCCGCGGGTCGCGCCCCCAGTCGTCGATCTCGTGCGGTGCGGGCGCCGGAGCCGTGCGCCGTGGACGGAGGGCGACCACGCCGTCGGTGCTCATGCCACCATCCCCGGCGCCGGGACCCGGGCGGGTCGGTGGATGATGGAGGGCCAGCTGTACAGGTCGTCGATGATCTCGCTGGTGGTCCACTGGGGCTCGATGCCGAGCACCTGGGGCAGGCGCGACCCGTCGGCCAGCCGCCCGCGGTGGAACATCTCGACGACGTGCTCGGGGATCGGTGCGCCGGCGAGGTAGGCGATCTGGGCGGCGAACCGCCACTCGGGGCCCACCATCGGCACCGGGATGCGGCGCCCGCGCCGGATGGCGCGCAGCGCCGTCATGGCGCCCGGTGCGACGACGTTGACCGGACCGTCGAGGCGGACCCGCGCGGCCGCCACGAACGCCGCCGCGGCGTCGCGCTCGCGCAGCAGCGCGAACGGCGGGTCGGCGAGGACGCTGAAGGGGACGGCGGGCATCCGCAGCAGGCGGCCGAGCGGGCTCGGCACGTGGGGGCCGATGACCGTGGCGAGCCGGAGCGCGCCGGCGGCCACGCCGATGCGCTGGGCGAGGCGGTTGGCGGTGTCCTCGATCCCGGCGACCATCTCGCCGTAGCCCGACGTCGGGTCGGCTCGGTCGTCCTCGTCGGGACGGGTGGGTGCGCCACGGCGGCGGCCGTAGATCTCGAGGCCGCTGCGCACCACGATCGACTCGAGCGAGGGGCACTCGGCCGCTGCGCCCAGCACCGAGGTGGCCGCGTCGTCGGTGAGGTAGCGGGCCTGGTCGGGGTTGGCGCGGGAGTAGGGCTCCCACACCGCGATGTGGACCACCACGTGCGGGTCGAAGCGGGTGATCAGGTCGACGATGCGGTCGTGCTGCCCGGGCACGACGCGGTGGAAGACCGCGCGGCGCAGGTGTCGCCGTGGTGGATCGGCGTCGATACCCTCGAGCGCCTCGACCCACGGCTCGTCTTCGAGCAGACTGGCGACGAGCGAACCCAGCTCACCGCCCATCCCGCTGACGAGCACTCGTCGTCCCGTTGCCATGTGCGACCACGCTAACCCACCTCCGGACTTTCCCCGTGACCGGCGAGCCGTCTCGCGCCGGGCGGTGGTCGCCGGGTTCGCTGCGGTCGCCGGCGGCCTGCTCGGCGGTCGGGCGCTGGTGGGAGCGATCGGCACCTCGGTCACGGGTCCGGCGGAGGCGTCCACGCCGGCGGTGCGGCGCGGCATGGCGGTGCTCCCACCCCCGTCGCCGCCCGCCGGCCGGGTCGCCTTCCCGCTCGAGCCCACCAGCGACTGCTACGTGCTCGACAACTTCGGCGACTGTCGCAGCAGCCGGCTGCACGAGGGGATCGACATCATCGACGCCCGTGGCCAGGCGGTGTTCGCCGTGCAGTCGGGGGTGATGGTGCACCGGTACGAGAACACCGGCACGGCCGGGTTCGGGTGGATCCTGCGCGGCGACGACGGCCGGGTGTACCGGTTCTTCCACCTCGACGCGTTCACGCCCGGCATCGAGGTGGGCACGCGTGTGGCCTTCGGCGACGTGATCGGCACCGTCGGCTCCACCGGCAACGACTCGCCCTCCAACGTCCACCTCCACTTCGAGGTGCGCACGCTGGGGAGCGGCACCCACTGGCAGAGCGTGCCCGTCGACCCGCTGCCGCTGCTCGAGGTGCCGAGCGGCACCCGCGTGGGCCCGCCGCTGCGCTGCTGACCGGCGGTCAGTGGAGCTTGGGGGCCAGCATGATGACGTTGCGGGCGAACGGGTCGAGCTGGCGTCCCGTGAGGCGCTCGGTGACGGCGATGGCCTTGGTGTCGTCGTCGACCAGGCCCGACCACCGGATGTAGCCGCCCATCACGCCCACGAGCCGGTCGCCCAGCTCCTCGCCGTGCACGATCAGCTTCTGGCCCGCTCGCAGCAGGTCGTCGATCTCGCGGTAGAAGCTGCGCAGCCAGCCCTCGAGGTCGTCGGTGTTGAGCGGGCGGTGCCGGTACGGCATCCCGAGCTCTTCGTAGTTGTGCAGGTTGTGCGGGGCCTGGATGATCGAGATCACGTAGTTGAACCCGTTCTCGCGGATCCAGATGATCTCCTCCTGCCGGCGCACCCGTCGGTGGCTGTCGCCGTAGCCGCCCGGACGCTCGCAGATGGCGAGCTTGTCGCGCAGGATCCAGGTGAAGTGCCGCGGGGTGATGCCCAGCGCCCACTTGCCGCGCAGCTTCGGCGGCATCAGTGCTGGTGGGCGTGGTTCGCGGCGGTCATGGCGGTCGCTCAGTCTACTGGCCGTCCGGCACGACGCAGAGTCGTTGGCCCGACCGGCGCACGCTGCGACCGCGCCCGATCTCGCAGCCCACGTGCTCGCCGCGCGCGACGGCGAGCACCCGCTCGACCGTGGCGAGGTCGGGCGGGTAGCCGTCGACCGTGAGCCACCGGCGCACGGCCCGCCGCGCGAGCACCGTCGGGGCGGCGGCGAGGGCCCGCGCGTCGGTGGGATCGACCGCCGCGGCCGCCGCGTCGAGGTGGTGGTCGTCGTCGCGCAGCAGGTCGGCGGTGCGCGCGAGGAGCGGGACGACGTCGCGCCGCGCGATGTCGGCGAGCAGGGGCAGGACCTCCGACCGCACGCGCACCCGCTGGTGCGCCGGGTCGAGGTTCATGGGGTCGTCGACCGTGCGGAGACCGAGCGCGTCGCACAGGGCCCGGGTCTCGTGGCGTCGCAGCGCGAGCAGCGGCCGGGTGGGCCCGGGGGTCATGGCCGCGAGCCCGTCGGCCCCCGCACCGCGCACGAGCCGGAGCAGCACCGTCTCGGCCTGGTCGTCGGCGGTGTGGCCGAACAGCGCCCCGGCGCCGAGCGCGGCGTGGCGGA
>JALOLG010000341.1 GCA_025456105.1 Ilumatobacteraceae bacterium
GTCGAGGTGACGCCCGACTGGGCGCCGGTGGCCGCACGGATCCGGGCCGAGGCCACCGACGACTGGGACGACACCGTCGCCGTCGACCGGTTCGTCGGCACGGGCGGCACCTTCGTGCGTGGTCGCGGTCGCCTGGTCGCGCCCGACCTGGTCGAGGTCGGCGGGCGTCGGATCCGGGCGCGTCGCGCGGTCGTGGTGGCCACGGGCAGCGCCGCGGCCGTGCCACCGATCCCCGGCCTGGCCGACACTCCCTTCTGGACCAACCACCAGGCGATCGAGGCGACCGTGCTGCCCTCGTCGATCGTCGTGCTCGGCGGCGGCGCCATCGGCGCGGAGCTCGCCCAGGTGTACGCCCGCTTCGGGGTCGACGTCACGATCGTCGAGGCGCTCGATCGGCTGCTCCCGAACGAGGAGCCCGAGGCCAGCGAGCTGCTCGCCGAGGTGTTCGGCCGGGACGGCATCGATGTGGTGGTCGGGACCGGCGCGAACGAGGTGTCCTTCGACGGGACCTTCCACGTGCGGCTCGCCGACGGCCGCGAGCTGTCCGCCGAGCAGCTGCTGGTCGCGACGGGGCGCCGCGTCGACCTGGCCGGGATCGGCGCCGACGTGCTCGGCGTCGACGTGACCACGGCCCGTTCGCTCCCCGTCGACGAGCACCTGCGGGTCACCGACGGCGTGTGGGCCGTCGGCGACGTGACCGGCAAGGGCGCGTTCACCCACGTGGCGATGTACCAGGCACGGATCGTGGTGGCCGACGTCCTCGGGCGCCCCCACACGCCCGCCGACTACGCGGCGCTCCCCCGCGTCACGTTCACCGATCCCGAGGTGGGCTCGGTCGGACTCACCACGGCCGCAGCCCGCGACGCAGGCATCGACGTCGCGATCGGCCGGGCGGAGGTCCCCTCGACCGCCCGCGGGTGGCTGCACAAGACGGGCAACGCGGGCTTCATCCAGCTGGTGGCCGACCGGGACCGCGGCGTGCTCGTGGGCGCGACCTCCATGGGTCCGAACGGCGGCGAGGTGCTGGGCCTGCTCACGCTGGCGATCCATGCGCGCACGCCGATCGAAGAGCTGCGCTCGATGATCTACGCCTACCCGACGTTCCACCGCGGCATCGAGGACGCCCTGCGATCACTCGGCTGACGGTCGACCTGGGGTCAGGGCGTGGTCGGATCGCCCCGGACGAGCTCTTCGCCGAACTCCCGCAGGCGGTCGACGGCATCCTCGGGCAGTGGCGACTGGCTGGCGGCGAGCGCCGCCTTGATGCGCTCGTACGTCTCGGCCTCGAGCCCGCAGTGGCGGCAGTCGTCGAGGTGCGCCGCGATGCGGCGAGCGCGGTCGGCGTCGACCTCGCCGTCGAGGTAGTGCTGGAGCAGCTGGGCAACCTGACGGCAATCCATCGGTGTGCCCGGCCGCGGCCGGAGCATCGTCGACAACCAGCTCATCCTGACCTCCTGGGAGCGATGCCGGCCCGGTCGAGCCGGTCGCGGATGCGGGCGCGGGCCCGGTGCAGTCGGCTCATCACGGTGCCGATCGGGATGCCGAGCACCTCGGCGGCCTCGGCATAGGTGAGGCCGTCGACGTCGACCAGCTCCAGCACCCTCCGGAACGGCTCGTCGAGCGCAGCGACGGCACGCAGGATCTCGCTGTCGATCGCGTCGTCGACGGACGACTCGGCGCGGTCACCCGATGCGGTCGACTCCAGACGCTCGAGTGCGAGGTCGGGATCGCGCAGCAGCTCGGGGCGGCGTCGACGGTTGCGGTTGATGTGCGCGTTGCGGAGGATCGTGAGGAGCCAGGCGCGCGGATGCCGACCGTCGAAGCGATCGATCGCCCGGAACGCCCGCACGAGCGTGTCCTGCACCAGGTCCTCGGCCTCGGCGTGGTTGCGGGTGAGCGAGCGCGCCACGCGCAGCAGCACCTCGATCTCGGGGAGCACGTGGCGCTCGAACGCGTCGTGGGCGGGCGGTCGGTCGGGCATCCGGACCCCGACCCTAGGTCCGACGCCGATCGACGACGCGTCCAGCAGCACCACGAGCCAGGAACCCGGCGAGACCGTGACGGATTTCCGCGATTCGCGCTCAAGATCCGGCCGGTCGGTGCCGATGGGCGAGACGGCGGAGACCCGGCGGTGGTCACCGTGCGAGGAGGATCAGATGATGGACGACCCAGCACCCGATGGGCAGATCACCCCGGACCACGACGCGGTGTCGTCGATGGTGACCGGCGTGCCCGGACGCGGGGCCGTGCCGGGCGTCGGTCTCCCACGTGGGATCCGCATCGCGGTGATCGCTGCTGCCGCCGCCGTCGGCGTCGGCGGCCTCGCCGCGGCGGGCAGCGGTGCCTTCACCCCGTCGGGCGAGGAGGGCACGCTCGTCGTGACCGAGGACGACACGACGACCACCGCAGCGACCACCACCACCGCAGCCACCACGACGACGGTGGAGGTGACCACCACGCTCGAGACCACCACCACCCTCGAGACCACCACCACGCTCGAGACGACCAGTGTGGAGTCGACCACCACGGTCGAGACCAGCACGACGCTCGAGGCCGCCGCGTCGGCGTCGGAGGCGGACGTCGTCGACTGCACCACGTACCGCCACGGCGAGGTGGTGAGCGAGGTCGCCCGCTCCACACCACCAGGACCGGAGCACGGCGCCATCGTGAGCGAGGTCGCCTCGAGCAACCCGTGCCGCGGGGGCGACGACGTCGACGAGTCCACCGACGAGCAAGAGCTCGACGAGGCCGACGACACCGATGACGAGCCGAAGCCCGAGCGTCAGGGCTCGTCGAAGCGGCCCGACCACGCCGGCAAGCCGGGCAACGGCAAGGGCAACGGCAACGGCAAGCCGTGACCTGGGGGCCGTTCGGCCCTGGTGATCCGCCGCCCCGCTGCGCACACTGAGGGTGTCCCCGGAAGGGGGTGCATCATGTCGTTCCTCCGGCGCGCGTCGGTCCTCGCGGCCCTCGTGATGGTGGTGGGAGCATGTGGCGCGCCCGACCACGGATCGGGCAACGTCCTGCTCGACCACCCGGCGCCGATCGCCGCGCCCGAGTGCCCGGAGGGCACCGTGCCCGTCGAGGTGCCGGAGGGCACCGTGCCCTCCGACGACCAGCGAGCCGACGGAGCCCGCCGCCCTGCCGACCACGACCGGGTCGAGCAGCGCCGCGACCGAGCTCGACGCCGGGCTGGTCGACGTGGCGCCGTGGCCGGATGGTGCACCGGCTCCTCGGTCGGGCGACGGCCGCTGGTCGGTGGTCTACCTCGGCGACTCGATGGCGACGCTGACGGTGTGCCTCCTGCAGGCCGAGCTCCCCGACTGGACCGTCCTCGACGTGACCTACGGGGGCACGGCGCCCTGCGACTGGGTGGACCACCCGTGGCTGACCGACGCGCTGGCAGCCGAGCCCGACCTCGTGGTGTTCTCGTTCATCGGCAACTCCATCACGGCGTGCACCGAGCAGGCCGTCGGCCCGGCGCTCCTCGACGCCTACGAGCGCGACCTCGTCGACATCTGCACGATGGCCGCGCCGGCCCGGTGCGTGGCGGTCGGACAGCCCGTGCTCGACCCCGGCATCGCTCGCACGCTCCCGGGTCCCGACGAGCCCAACGGCATGTTCCTCGCCCACGCGGTGGCCGGTGACTGGGGCTTCATCGACGCCGGGCACGCGGCCGAGACAGCGGACGGGTCGTTCGAGCCCGGGCTCCGCGAGCCCGATGGCGTGCACTTCAACGACGCCGGTGCGGCCGCCACCGCGCAGCGCATCGCCGAGTACCTGCGTGCGGCGGTCACACCCCCAGCACCGTGAAGCCGAGCGACCGAGCAGCCTGGGCCTGGCGGAGGTCGAAGGTGAGGAACGGCAGCGCCGGCACCTGCAGCTGCTGCGCCGTGGCGAGGTGCAGCGCGTCGAGCGTCCGCACCCCGAGGACCTCACCGATCGTCGCCGCGGCTCGACAGACCCGCTCCCCGGCCGAGACCAGGGCGAACGCGTCGAGGTCGGCCTCGAACGCTGCCAGGGCCTTCGACCGCGCCGCACCCTCGAGCAGTCGAGCGAGGTTGCGGCGCACCTCGGCCACGGTCACCCAGCTCGTGACCACCACCGGATCGCTGTTGAGGTAGGTGACGGCGGTCGCCGAGTCGACCTCGTCGACGTAGGCCTTGAGCAGCGCACTCGAGTCGACGTACAGCATCAGCTGCGGTCGTCGTCGAGGACGTCGGACGTGCGACGGCCCGAGCGGTGCCGGGCCGAGCCACCGATCGCACGCTCGCGAACCGCGGGCCGGATCCACCCTTCGTCGATCCCGCGCTGCAGCGCACCGCCGTCGGTGACCGGCACGATGCGGGCCACCGGTCGGCCCCGATCGGTGACGGTGATCTCGGCGCCGCCCTGCACCTGCTCGAGGTAGCGCGACAGCTGCTG
>JALOLG010000342.1 GCA_025456105.1 Ilumatobacteraceae bacterium
GGCGTCGGACCAGCGCACGGCCGATCGCGCCACCCACCTCCACCCACGTCGGCACCGGATCGCAGCGGAGCGCTCGGTCGAACGTGTTGCCCGCGTCGCCCGGTTCGCCGATGGCCAGCTGCAGCATGGCGGCGCCGAGCAGCGCCTCGGGTGAGCCGTCGTGCAGCAGTCGGGTGATGGCGCTGCGCGGATCGCTGCGCAGGCCGCGCCGCCAGGTGCCGGTCCAGCCGGGCACGTCGTCGGCCGATCCGTCGACGAGGTGCTCGATCCGACGGCGCGTCGCGCGGGCCTGCTCGGCACCTGGTGCGTCGCCGAAGAGCGCCTCGGCGCGACGGAGGCGGTCGAGGGCGACGTGGAGCCGTCCGGCCGCCAGCTCGGCCCGTGCCCGAGCGAGCACGAGCCACGCGTCGTCGTCGGCGATGCTGGGCGGGAGCAGGTCGAGCCAGGCGTACGACTGCGTGAGGGGGTCGCTGTCACCCATGCCGACGAGCCGTCGCACGTCGTCCCAGCGCTCGGCTCGCGCCGAGCAGCGCAGCGCCTCGCCCAGGTGGCCCGACCGCTCCAGGATCGCCGACGCCACTGCGAACCGCTCCCGGAGGGCGTCGGGCCCGATGGCTTCGCCGAGCAGCGACTCGAGCAGCGAGCGGAGCACCTCGTGGTAGCGGTGCAGCTCGTGGTCGAGCGGGGTGACGAACAGCTGCAGCTCGACGAGCTCGCCGAGCAGCGCCGCGCTGTCGGCGCGACCGAGCAGCTCGTCGGCCATCGGGCCGCTCACCACCCCGAGCACCGACGTGTCGAGCAGGAAGTCGGCGAGCTCGGGTCGCAGGCCGTCGAGGACGTTGCGGGTGAGGTACTGACGGGCGAGCGACGACCGGCTCGACGCCACGTCGATCAGCCGTCGTTGCTCGCGGGGCGGTCGGGTGCGCACCGCCAGGTGGTACAGCTGGAGCCCGGCGGCCCACCCTTCGACGCGACGGGTGAGCCGGGCGACGTCCTCCGGGCCGAGGTCCATCCCGTAGAGGTCGGCGAGCAGCTGCTCGCTCTCCCAGGTCCGGAACCGGAGGTCGTCGGCGCCGATCTCGAGCAGCCGGCCCTCGAGCCGGAGCCTGGTGAGGTCGAACGTGGGGTGCGAGCGGGTGCCGACCACGAGGTGCACGTGCTCGGGCAGGTACTCGACGAGGCGGGCGAGGGCGTCCTCGGCCGGTCGGTCGCGCACGGTGTGGAGGTCGTCGACGATGACCACGAGCGGATCGGCCGATGCGTCGCGCTCGAGGTCGGCCAGCGCGTCGTCGGCGGTCGACCACTCCGACAGCTCCCGGCCGGTGGCCGCGGCGATGCCGTGGCGGAGGTGGGCGAGGAACGCCTCGGCGCTGCCGTCGCCCGCGTCGGTGCGGTACCACACCACGGTGTGCGCACTGCGACGGGCGTACGACGCGAGCGCCGTCGACTTCCCCGATCCGGCAGGCGCGACCACGAGCGTGAGTGGGTGCTCGACCACCCGCGCCAGGACGGCGTCGAGGCGCGGCCGGTCGATCGCCGGCTGGTTCGGCACACGTGTCTTGGCCGTGATCACGAGCTGCGCCGCCATGCGCACCCCTTCGCCTCCGCTCATCGGGACGTCCGCTCCGCCACGGGCGCCCAGGGCTCCCCCCGGTGTCCGAAGGTAGCACCCCCCACTGGTCGTCGCGTCCGGCCCGGCCGGGGAGCGGTTCAGTAGCGCTCGGGCCGGGCGACGCGCACCGGCGTGATCCAGGCGACGACCGCGTAGTGCTCGAAGTAGTGCGCGCTGAGGTGGTCGAGGATCGCGTCGGCGACGGCATCGGTGACCACGGTGTCGAGGCGCACGCTCTGGCCCTCCCAGCTCTCGATCGTCCAGCCGGTGGCGCCTTCGCCGCGGACCTGGGCGATCGAGTAGCCGCGAGCACCGAGCCGCTTGACGTCGTCGATGAGGCGGTGCTCGAGCAGCGACTCGGCGATGATCGTGAGGAGGTGGCGGTCGACGGTCTGCACGATGGACCCCTCAGGTGAGCCACTCGGCGTAGGCGGCATAGACCGACACGCCGATGATGATGTTGAACGGGAAGGTCACCCCGAGCGCCGCGGTGATCGACAGACCCGGGTCCGCCGCCGGCAGGGCGATGCGCACCGCGGCGGGCGCCGCGATGTAGGAGGCGCTCGCGGCCAAGGTGGCGAGCACCGTGACACCGCCCGTCGAGAGGCCGGCCGCGGCGCCGGCCGCGGCACCGAGGAGCCCGTTCACGAGCGGGATCACGACTGCCAGGGCGATGATGCGCAGGCCGAACGTGCCGGCGTTGCGCAGGCGCTGGGCGGCGAGCACCCCCATCTCCAGGAGGAACAGGGTGAGCACGCCCTGGAAGAGCCCGACGAACAGGGGGTCGACCGACGCCAGCCGCTCGCTGCCGACGACGAGACCGATCGCCAGGCCGGCCAGCAGCATCGAGATGCTCCGGCCACGGATCACCTCGAGGATCGCCTCGCCGTACGACGCGCCGGCGGAGCTGCGGGCGATCGAGAGCGCCACGACGATGCCGATCACCTCGAGGATCGCGAGCAGGCCGGTGAGGAACGCCTCGTAGCCCTCGCCGCGCGACTCGAGCAGCCCGATGACCACGGTGTACGTCACGGCCGACACCGAGCCGTAGTGCGCCGCCACGCCGGCGCCGTTCACGCGGTCGAGTCGGCCGGCGCGCCGGAGCAGCACGTAGGCGATCAGCGGTGTGGCGACCCCCAGCGCCCCGGCCGCGAGCAGCGGCGCCCACAGCTCGTCGATCGTCGCTTCCCCGAGGCCGCGGCCGCCCTTGATGCCGATCGCCAGGAGCAGGTACGACGACAGGATCCCGTACAGGCCCTCGGGCAGGCGGACGTCGGCACCGAGCAGCGTGAACGTGGCGGCGACGATGAACGCCACCACGGGCGCGGAGAGCAGGTTGTCGACGACCGCGGACGCGAGCACGTCAGTGCTCGGCAGCGATGGGCTCGACGATGACCCGGAGCCGCTCGTGCGCCTCCAGCGGGTGCCGCAGCGGGCGGTCGAGGTCGACCTGGTAGACGCTGCGCCGACCCACCCGCGTGCGGGTGACGTAGC
>JALOLG010000343.1 GCA_025456105.1 Ilumatobacteraceae bacterium
CAGGGTGCTGACGGCGTCAGTCGAGTGGCGGGGCGGGAGCGGTCGGACCGGAGGAGGCGGCCCGGAAGGCACGGACCGCGCCGTTGATGGTGGGGAACACCCGCAGCCGACCCGCCGGCTCGAGCAGGTCGGACCGCCGGAGCCGGTCGAGGCTCCCCCGGTTCGCCCGGGCCACGCCGACCACCTCGACCCCGCGCTGATCGAGCTCGTCGAGCAGCTCGCGGAGCGCATCGGTGGCCGTGGTGTCGACCGAGCCGACGCCCTCGAAGTCGAGCACGACCCAGCGCTCCTCGCCCGGGTTCTCGTCGAGCGCTGCCAGCAGTCGCTCGGAGAACCGCGTCGCGTTCACGAACATGAGGGGCGCGTCGAACCGGTAGACCAGCAGACCCGGCTCCGCCGCGGTCTCATAGGTGTCGGCATCGACCCACCCGTCGAGCGTCTCGGAGCTGCCGAGGATCGCGTCGTGCGGTCGGGCCATGCGCGCGATCGCGATCACGAGGCCGAGCACGATCGACACCTGGATGCCGACGAGCACGTCGAACAGCACGACCGACCCGAACGTCACACCCGCCAGCAGCAGCTCGAGCCGGCTCTCGCGCCAGAGCGCGCGGAATCCGGCCACGTCGACGAGGTTGATCGCCGCGGCAGCCACCACGGCCGCCAGACCCGCCGACGGGATGCGCTCGATCACCGGGTCGAGGGCGACGATCGCCAGCACCACGAACGCCGCCGCCACGACGAACAGGCCCGACGTTCTGCCACCTGCCGCCGACGCGGCCGCCGTGCCGCTCCCCGTCGACGCGACCGGCATCCCCTGGAACGCTCCCGCCGCGAGGTTCGCGGCGCCGAGACCCGAGAGCTCACGGTCGGCGTCGAGGCGGTAGTCGTGGCGTGCCGCCACGCCCTTGGCCGCCAGGAAGCTGTCGGCGAAGCCCAGCACGGCGAGGCCGAGCGCCGTCGGCACCAGCGCGAACCAGTCGTCGAGCGGGATGCCCGGGAGCGCTGGTGGGGCGAGGTCGGCGTCGATCGGTCCCACCAGCGCCACGCCGTGCTCGTCGAGCCCTGCGAGCCACACGACGACGGTGGCGATCGCCAGCCCGATCACCGAACCCGGCAGGGTGCGGAGGTACCGGCGGAGGACGAGGATGAGCGCCAGCGTGCCGAGTCCCACCGCTGCCGTCGTCGCACCCACCTCGTCGAGGGCGCCGAGCACGTCGACCACTCGACCCACCGTGTCGTCGGCCTCGACGGTGACCCCGAGCAGCGGACGCAGCTGACTCACCAGCAGCGTCACGCCGAGGCCGCTCATGTAGCCGATGAGCGCCGGCCGCGACAGCAGGTCGGCGACGAAGCCGAACCGCAGCAACCCGGCCACCACGAGCACCAGACCCACCATCAACCCGAGTGCTGCGGCCGCCGCCAGGTACTCGTCGGTGCCGGCCGCCGCGACGGTCAGCAGACCCGCGCCGGCGATCGACGCCGTGCCGGGATCCGGACCGATCGCGAGGTGGCGCGACGTCCCCAAGAGCGCGAACACCGGCAGCGCCACGACGACGGCGTGGAACGCCGCACTCGGGGGCAGACCGGCGAGCGGCGCGTACGCCATGCAGTGCGTGATCACGAGCGCCCCGACCGTGAGGCCGGCGAAGAGATCGCCACGGAGCCACGACCGCTGGTACCCGCGCAGCAGCCGCCACCCGGGTGTGGCGACCCGCGGCATCGAGTCGTCCGCGCGCGCCACGGGCGGCACCCTACGACCACGTCGGGTCGGCACGGGATACGATGCCCGCAGTTCCTTGCAGGGTGCAATGAAACGAGGAGGGAGGCTCGATGGCCGAGGTCGCCGCATCGGTGCCACCGGAGATGCCCGCTCTGACCCAGCGCCAGGTGTACACGGTCTTCGGCGGCATCGTCGCCGGCCTGTTCCTGTCCGCGCTCGACACCAACATCATCGGTGTCGCCCTGCCCACGATCGTGGGCGACCTGGGCGGGCTCAACCAGATCGCCTGGGTGGGCACCGCCTACCTGCTCACCTCCACCGCAGCCACACCCCTGTTCGGCAAGCTCTCCGACCTCTACGGCCGCCGGCAGATGTTCCAGGTGGCGATCGTCACCTTCGTGATCGGGTCGCTGCTGTGCGGCATCTCCCAGACCATGACCCAGCTCGTGCTGTCCCGTGGCCTCCAGGGCATCGGCGGCGGCGGGCTGTTCGCGATGGCCTTCACGATCATCGGCGACGTCGTCCCGCCGCGCGAGCGAGGCCGCTACGTGGGGTTCATCACGAGCGTGTTCGCCCTGTCGTCGGTGGCGGGCCCGCTGATCGGCGGCTTCATCGTCGACCACTTCTCGTGGCGGTGGATCTTCACGATCAACGTGCCACTCGGGATCATCGCGATGGTGGTCACCACCAGCGCCCTGCGACTCCCGTTCGTGCGGCAGCAGCGCTCGGTCGACTACGTCGGCGCCACCTTGCTGGTGGGGTCGGTGACCACCCTCATCCTCATGGCCACCTGGGCCGGCGAGGGTCGCTACGCGTGGGGATCGCCCGTCACGATCGGGCTCGGGGCGGCATCGGTGCTCCTCGCGGTGCTGTTCGTCCTGTGGGAGCTCCGCAACGACGAGCCGATCGTGCCGATGCGCCTGTTCCGCAACCCCATCGTGGCGGTGATCATCCCGATGATGGTGTGCATGGGCACGATCATGTTCGGCGCCACCGCCTTCCTGCCGCTCTACCTCCAGGCCGTCGACGGCGTCTCGGCCACGGCCTCGGGCCTGCTGCTGCTCCCCCTCATGATCGGCGTCACCATCAGCTCGATCACCAGCGGGCGCATCACGGCCAACACGGGCCGCTACAAGGCCTGGCCGATCGCCGGCTCCACGCTCGCTGCGCTCGGCGTGTTCATGCTCGCGTTCCTGGGTGGCGACACGTCGAGGCTCTACATCTCCACGGCGATGCTGTGCATCGGTCTCGGGTTCGGGATGGTCATGCCCACCTCCACGCTCGCCGTGCAGAACTCCGTCGACTGGCGCGACCTCGGCGTCGCCACGTCGCTCGTGACGTTCTTCCGGTCGCTGGGCGGCGCGGTCGGCCTCGCCGTG
>JALOLG010000344.1 GCA_025456105.1 Ilumatobacteraceae bacterium
CGACCTCGCCGGGAGGCTGCTGTGACGAGGCCCTTCAGGCTCCTCGGCGTCTGGGCCCACCCCGACGACGAGACGTACCTCAGCGCCGCCCTCATGCGACGGGTCATCGCCGCGGGCGGCGACGTCACCTTGATCTGCGCCACCCGTGGCGAGCGGGCGACGGTCGAGCCCCCGATGGATCCGAGCCGGCTCGGTGCTCGACGCGAGCACGAGCTGCGCACGGCGATGTCGCGGCTGGGCGTCACCGACGTCCGGTTCCTCGGTCACCCCGACGGTGGGTGCGATGCGGTCGACCCGGCCGTCCCCGTCGGCTCCCTGCGCAGCGCGATCCGATCGTCGCGACCCGACCTCATCGTGACCTTCGGGCCCGAGGGGATCACGAACCACCCCGATCACCGGGCGGTCGCGCGCTGGACGACCGCAGCCTGGCTCGACACCGGAGGTCGCGCTCGGCACCGGTTGCTCTACGCCACGATGACGCACTCGTTCGTCGAGCGCCACCGATCGGCCTACCCGGAGCTGCCGCTCACGATCGAGGGCGCGCCCATCGCGGTCCCGGACGACGACGTCGCGCTGCGCATCGTCCCCGACGCCGACGAGCGGGCGCGCAAGCGTGCTGCGCTCGAGGCGCACGCCTCCCAGATCGCGGGCCTGGTCGAGCTGGTCGGGGCGGACCGGCTCCACGCCTGGTGGGAGATCGAGACCTTCCGCGAGCCGACCCGCGACGACGTGGAGCGCTCCCCGAGCCTCAGCGGACGACGTCGAGGTCGAGCGGTCGACCGAGCGACGCCAGCTCCAGCGTTGCCCGACGCTCGTACGCCAGATCCGATCCGCTCGTGAGGTCGCGCACGGTCCCGGTGACCCACACCTCGCCCCACTCCGCACGGCGCGCCGCCTCCTGTGCGACCGCGACACCGTCGCCCCACACCTGGGCGCCACGCCGCGCCACCTCGGCCGTGTGCAGGCCGACCGAGAGGTGCAGCCTCGCGGCAGCAGCCCGATCCAGCAGCGCCAGCCCGCATCGCACGGCTCGGCCGGGCCCGTCGAACGTCGCCAGCACCGAGGGGTCGTCGGCCGTCGCAGCGACACCCCGGTGCGCCTCGAGCGTCTCTCGGAGCAGGCCGCGCACCCAGGCCGGATCGATGTGCTCGGCGACGTCGACCGCCAAGACCGTGGTGAGCGACAGCTCCGTCGGTGCGGCGGGACCGAGCCCCCGCACGAACTCCTCGACGGGATCGAGGATCTGATCCGGATCGACGGCGATGAAGTGGTCGGCACCGTCGAGCTCGACGAACCTGGCTCCCGGGATCCGGTCGGCCAGGTACCGGCCCTCCTCGACGCTGGAGTCGACGTCGTCACGGCGGTGCAGGACGAGCGTCGGCGCCTGGACTGCGCCGAGGGCATCGCGCACGTCGACGAGGGAGTTCATCTCGATCAGCGCCCTCGCCGCTCCCGGGCTCGTGGCTGCTCGACACCGCTCACCCCACCACCGCGCCAGCTCGTCGTCGGCGTTCGGGCACATGTGCCGCATGTCCGCCTCCCAGGCCCAGTCGGTCTCGAGCTGCTCGGCGTACCGCGCTCGCTCCTCCGCGCTGTACCCCCACGGGTAGTCGGGCGTCCGGATCCGGCGCGCGTAGGTCGAGTAGAGCACCAGGCCGTGGACCCGCTCGGGGTACGTGGCCGCATAGAGGATCGACATCGGACCACCCTCCGAATAGCCGAACAGCACGGCGCGCTCGGATCGCGCGGCGTCCATCACGGCGACCAGGTCACCCATCCGGGTCTCGAGATCGGGCAAGCCACCGGGACGGTCGGACATGCCGGTGCCGCGCTTGTCGAACCTGATCAGCCGGGAGAACGTCCCGACCCGATGCAGGAAGTGCGCGTGACGGCGCTCGGTCCAGTCGAGCATGAGGTGCGACACGAACCCGGCGACCAGCACGAAGTCGAGCGGCCCCGTCCCGGTGACCTGGTACGCGATGTTGAGGTCGTCCCGACGCGTGTAGCGGATCGGTGCCGCAGCGTCGCGAGCGATTGCCTCGGCCTCGTCGTCGGCGGCGTCGTCCGCAGCACCGGCGGCATCGGGCGGTGAGCCCGACGCGACCTCCACGATCGGGGCGACGAAGCGATAGCCCCGCCCGTGCACGGTGCGGATGCAGCGCTGGCTGCGACCGTCGTCGCCGATCGCCCGCCGCGCTGCCTTCAGCCGGCTCGTGAGCGCCGACTCCGACACGAAGCGGTCGCCCCAGATCCCGTCGAGCAGCTCCTCCTTCGTGACCATCCGATCGGAGTGGCGCACCAGGTGGGCCAGCACCTCGAACACCTGCGGCTGCAGCGGCACGGGGGCGCCCCCGCGGCGGAGCTCGTAGGCGTCGGTGTCCAGCTCGCAGTCCTCGAACACGTATCGCATCGCTCCACGAGCATGACACGGACCCGTCGGGACGGCGACCACGTCGATCTCCACGACATGTCCACGAGTTCTCCAAGCGTCGGATCACGCGCTCCCGCACGCTGGGAGGCATGACACGAGCATCGTTCCGGAGATCGATCACCGAGGGCGCGGAGCAGCTGATCGCCGACGTCGTCGTCGTCGGTGCGCGGTGCGCCGGCGCAGCGACCGCCCTGCTGCTGGCCGCCGCCGGTCACGACGTCGTCGTGCTCGACCGTGCCGAGTTCCCGAGCGACACGCTCTCCACCCACGCGATCGCCCGCACCGGTGTGGTGCAGCTGCAGCGCTGGGGACTGCTCTCGGCCGTGACGGAGAGCGGCGCACCCGCGATCCGCCAGGTGCGATTCCACGCAGGTGGCAGCTGCACCGAGCGGACCATCAAGGACCGCCACGGCGTCGACCACCTGGTGGCGCCCCGTCGTCGGGTGCTCGACCAGATCCTGCAGGACGCCGCCCGGAGCGCCGGTGCGACCGAGCGCACCGGCGTCGCGGACGACGGCGTCCACCGCGACGACCGCGGCCGGCTGACGGGCGTGCACGGACAAGCACTCGACGGCCGCCCCGTGTCGGTCGAGGCCCGCATGGTCGTCGGTGCCGACGGCCTGCGGTCGCGGGTGGCCCGGTCCGTCGGCGCTCCGTCCGGCGCGACGCACTACGCCTACTTCGCCGGCCGCTGGGACGCGATCGAGTACTACCTCGGCGACCGATCGTTCGCCGGCATCTTCCCGACCCACTTCGGCGACGCGTGCATCTGGGTCTGCTCACCCTCGGGCTGGGCGCTCGACCGGCGCCGTCGGGCCGGCTCCCTCGACGAGGCCTTCGACGCCATGGTGGACGACGTCGCGCCAGCTCTCGGTGAGCGGCTCCGCGCCAGCGTGCGCACCTCGGGCACGCGCGGCATGGTGAAGGCACCCAACCACGTCCGCCAGTCCGTCGGCGACGGCTGGGCGCTCGTCGGCGACGCCGCGTACCACCGCGATCCCATCACCGGTCACGGCATCAGCGACGCCTTCCGAGACGCCGAGCTGCTCGCCGACGCGATCGACCGTGCGCTCACCGGCACCTGCACCGAGGCCGAAGCCCTCGCCGGCTACCAGCATGAGCGCGACCGCATGCTCCGGGAGATCTTCGACATCACGTGCGAGCTCGCGGAGTTCCCGCCCGCCGATCGGTTCGCAGCGCTGCAGCAGCAGCTCAGC
>JALOLG010000345.1 GCA_025456105.1 Ilumatobacteraceae bacterium
ACATGCCCTACGTCCGGCCGCTCGACCCGGGGCTGGGCACCATCGGCACGATGCTGCGAGCCGGTGGCTACTACACGACCTACCAGGGCAAGTGGCACCTGTCGAACGCCTACCTCGACCCGACGAACCCGCAGTCGACGCGCGACGCGCTCGAGCCGTACGGGTTCTCGGAGTGGAACGACTGGGGTGACATCGACGGCGGGGCCTGGGCCGGGCTCCGCGTCGACCCGGTGATCGCCGGGCAGGCCGCCGGGTGGCTGCGCACCCGGGCCGAGGTGGTCGCCGACGGCGGCCAGCCGTGGTTCATGGCGGTCAACTTCGTGAACCCGCACGACATCATGAGCTTCGACTACGGCGGCCGGTCGACCGTGCGGCTGCCCCCGGCACTCGCCCACGCCGTCAACACCCGACCGCCCGCACCGATCCCCGTGTACCAGCACGACTGGGACGTCGAGGCGCCCGCCAGCGCCCACGACGACCTGTCGGGCGCCGCCCCGGCGGTGCGGGAGTTCGCCCAGATGCTCGACGTGGCGTTCGGGGCCGTGGCCGGCGACGAGCACTGGCGGGCGGGCATGAGCTTCTACCTGAACTGCCTGCGCGACGTCGACCGTCACGTCGGCGTGGTGCTGGACGCGCTCGAGGCGTCGGGCCAGGCCGACCGGACCGTCGTGCTGTTCACCTCCGACCACGGCGACATGGTCGGTTCGCACGGCCTGCGCCAGAAGGGCAACCTCGTCTACGACGAGAACTTCCACGTCCCCCTGCTCGTGCGGCACCCCGACCTCGCCGGAGGCGTCCACGTCGATTCGCTCGCGTCGGCCGTCGACCTGGCTCCCACGATCCTGGCCATCGCCGGCCTCGAGGCGCCGACCGTCACCCCCGGCAGCAGCGACCTGCCGGGGCGCTCGCTGCTGCCCGCGCTCGAGGGTGACCGGGTCCGTGACGGGGTGCTCACCGCGGTGGAGTCGATCACCACCCTCGACGGCGGCTTCTGGTCGCACTTCGCAGACCCCGACGTCGGGCAGCGGATCGCCTCGGGTGAGCTCCGTCCCGACCTGGCCAACCGCGGATTCCTGCGGGGGTTCACCGACGAGCGCTACTCGTTCGGCCGCTACTTCTCGCCGCTCGACCCCCACCGCCCTCGCGACCTCGACGAGCTGCTCGCACGAAACGACGTCGTGCTCTACGACCGCGCGACCGATCCGCACGAGATGGTCAACCTCGCGCACGATCCCGCGAGCGCACACCTCGTCGAGCAGTGCCGTGAGCGCCTCGAGGCGCTCATCAGCGCCGAGATCGGCGACGACACGCACTGCTGGGCGAGCGAGCGCCCGAACCTGTTCGGCGGCCCTGGCTGAGCGAACACACGTTCGTCTAGGCTGGCCGGGTGCCCGACCGGCGCCACGACGCCACGATCCTCCACGCCGACCTCGACGCCTTCTACGCGTCGGTCGAGCAGCTGCTCGATCCGTCGCTGCGCGGGCTGCCGATCGCCGTGGGGGGCGGGGTGGTGCTCGCCGCGTCGTACGAGGCGAAGCGCTTCGGTGTGCACGGCGGCATGTCGGGTCGCCGCGCCCGCGAGCTGTGCCCGGGGCTGCGGTTCGTCGGCGGCCACTTCCGTGAGTACCAGCGCCTCGCCGACCAGGTGATGACGATCCTCGGCGACGCCACCCCGCACGTGCAGCGCATCTCCATCGACGAGGCGTTCCTCGACGTGGCCGGCAGCGTCCGGCTGTTCGGGCCGCCCGCCGAGATCGCCTCGCAGCTGCGTCGGCGCGTCCGCGACGAGGTCGGGCTGCCGATCTCGATCGGTGTGGCCCGCACCAAGCACCTCGCCAAGATCGCCTCGCAGGTGGCCAAGCCCGACGGTCTGGTGGTGGTGCCCCCGGAGGAGGAGCGGGCGTTCCTCGACCCGCTGCCCGTGGGGCTCATGTGGGGCGTCGGCCCGGTGACGCGCGAGCGCCTCGAGCGGCTCGGCATCCGCACGATCGGCGACCTCGCGGCCAGCGACCCGCGTGCGATGGGCTCGGTGCTGGGGCGCACCGTCGGCCCGAAGCTCGTCGCGCTCGCGGCCAACGACGATCCGCGTCGGGTCCGCCGCAGTGGGCGGGCCGGCTCCGTCGGTGCCCAGTCGGCGTTCCCTGCGGCGCTCGCCACCCGGGAGCTGGTGCGCCCGGTGCTGGGCCACCTCGCCGACCGCGTCGCCGGTCGGCTGCGCACGGCCGGCCGCGCTGGGCGGACGGTCACGGTGCGGATCCGCTTCGCCGACCTGCGGTCGATCACGCGGTCGAGCACCGTCGCGTCGGCGGTGAGCACCACCCTCACGCTCACCGAGATGGCCGAGCGGCTGGTGCTCGGTGCCGTCGACGCGATGGCGGTCACCCCGTCGATCAACCTGCTGGCGATCTCGGTGTCGAACCTGGTCGAGCAGCCGGCCCACCAGACGCGGCTGCTGCTCGACCTCCCGGGTGAGCCGATCGCGCCGGCCGAGGCGGACGGGCGGCGCTGGTCGGTCGACCGGTCGGTCGACGCGATCCGGGCCCGGTTCGGGCGGCGGGCCGTCGGTTACGCATCGGCCGAACGAGGCGGCGTCGGCCACGCGCCCGACGACTTCCGCGAGCTCGCCGAGCACGAGCTCTGACCGGCGCCGATCAGCGGAGCCGGTGACGATCGAGCCAGCCGCGGACGGCGCCGACGAACTCGGCGGGCTCGTCGAGCCAGGGCATGTGCCCACTGCGCTCGAGCACCACCACCTCGGCATCGCGGACGCGGCTGGCGATCCGGTCCGCCTGCGGCCATCCGGTGAACCCGTCGTGGCGGCCGAACACGAGCAGCACCGGCACCTCGATCGACCCGAGGTGGTCGACCGAGCTCCAGCGGGCCAGCTCGTCGAAGCCACGCCGCATCGCGTCGACCCGGAAGAGGGTGCCAGCCATCGCAGCCCGCAGGTCAGCCGGATCCGCAGCGTGCACGTAGGCGGGCGCGAGCCGATCCATGAACTCGGCGAGCTCGTCGTCGGTGGCGGGCATCGCGGCGAGCAGCTCGGCGAACTCCGCTGGCATCGGCACGCCCTCGGGTGCGGG
>JALOLG010000346.1 GCA_025456105.1 Ilumatobacteraceae bacterium
GTGTTCGCCGTCGTCACGCTCCGGGGTGACGACGGCGAGGCCGAGGCCGACGAGCTCGTCGACGAGGTGGAGGCGCGCGCCGCCGGCCGCTCGATCGTGCTGACCGTGGCCGGCGCGATGTTCGTGGCCGAGCTCGGTGACAAGACGATGCTCGCCACCGCGACCCTGGCGGCGAGCGGCTCGCCGGTGCTGGTGTGGATCGGCGCGACGGCGGGGATCATCTGCGCCGGCGCCATCGGCGTGCTGGTGGGCCGGGTGCTCGGGGCCCGGTTGCCCACCCACGTGATCCGCGTCGGCTCGGCGATCCTCTTCGCCGTGTTCGGCGTCGGGCTGATCGTGACCGGCCTGGCCTGAGCCAGGTCCGGAAGATGGTGATACTGTGCCATCCATGGCATCACCATCCGGGGTCCGGATCCGCATCGACCGCCAAGGCCGGATGGTGATCCCGGCGGCCTTGCGCGACGAGATCACCACGACGCCGGGCGACGTGATCGTCCACCGCACCGCCGCCGGCCTGCTGATCACCGCGGCGCCGCAGGAAGGCGAGGTGGCGATGGCACCCGACGGCCTGCCGCTCCTCGAGATCGACCGGATGGTGTCGAACGCCGACGTGCTCGCCGCGATCGATCACGAGCGATCCTCCCGATGATGGACACCTCGGCGCTCGTCGCCGCATTGGTGCGCACGCACGAACACCACTCACGCGCCCGCGCCGAGCTGCCGGCGGCCGTGTCGCTGCCCGTCATCGTCGTCGCCGAGACCTACTCGATCCTCCGCCGCGTCTTCGGCCAGTCCGCGCGCGTCGCGGCCGGGCTGCTCGCGCCGTGGTCCCACCCGGACGCGCTCATCCCCACGTCGCCGACCGTCATGGCGACCGCGCTGGGCCGCGCCGTCGAGCTCGACCTCGCGGGGAACATCCACGACGCGCTGATCGCGCTCGCCTGCGTCGAGAGCGACGTGCCCATCGTGACGCTCGATTCGCGCCAACACCAGATCGCGCTGGCGTTGGGCGCGCGCAGCACCTACCTGCTCGCCTGATTGCCGGTCACGGCAGCAGGGCAGCGATCGCCGCCTCCCACGATCGCCGGACCGCCGCGTCGGTGCGGCCGAGGTCGGCCGTGAGCTGGTCCCAGGCCTCGAACGCGGTGAGGGTCGCGATCGTGGCAGCCACGTCGGCGGCGTCGGCAGCGGCGAGGGTGTCGAGCTCGGGCGCGAAGTGCGTGCGCACCTGGTCGAGCTGGCGCCGGCGGGTGTCGGCCAGGGTGGCCGCCAGGTGCGGCTGGTCGAGGGCGCGCGCCCGCGACAGGCGGGCGATCGGCGCGACCGCCCGGTGCTGCGCGACCCGCGCCGTCACGAAGCGGCCGATGCGCTCCGACCGTGGCCCGTCGCCGACGCGCGGCACCTCGAACAGGGATGCGTGCCGCTCGAGGAACCGCGCCGTGGTCTCGCGCTGGAGGTCGTCGAGGGTGTCGAAGTAGCGGAACACCGACGACACCGACACGCCGGCGCGGGCGGCGAGCTCCTCGACCGGTGGCGGAGCGCCACGCTCCATCACGAGGTCGAGCATCGCGTCGACCACGGCCTGGCGACCGCGCTCGCGCCGGGCCCGGCGCCCATCGACGGCGGTCTGCTGCTGCACGCCGCCAGCGTACGCCGACGAGAAATGTATTGCGAGTACTACTCGCAGAAGTTATGGTGGCCCTCGTGGGGGAGCAGCAGCGCATCGGGCGCACCGTGGCCGAGTCGGAGCCGTGGTTCGAGGAGCCGCCACATCCCGGCGAGGACGCCCCGAACGTGGTGATCGTGCTCCTCGACGACACGGGGTTCGCGCAGCTCGGCTGCTTCGGGTCCGACATCGACACCCCGCACATCGACGCGCTCGCCGCCGGAGGGCTGCGGTTCACCAGCTTCCACGTCACGCCACTGTGCTCGCCGACTCGCGCAGCGCTGCTGACCGGCCGGGCGAACCACGCCGTGGGCATGCGGTCGGTGTCGAACTTCCGCACCGGCTTCCCCAACCAGCTCGGACACGTGTCGAACCACGCGGCCACCGTCGCCGAGGTGCTCCACGACGCCGGCTACGCGACCTTCGCCGTCGGCAAGTGGCACCTCGCCCCGATGGAGCAGTGCTCGGCGGCCGGGCCGTTCGACCAGTGGCCCCTCGCTCGCGGGTTCGACCGGTTCTACGGCTTCCTCGAGGGCGAGACCGACCAGTTCCACCCCGAGCTCGTGGCCGACAACCACCCCGTCGAGCCACCGCATCGGGCCGACGGCGAGTACCACCTCTCGGAGGACCTCGTCGACCAGGCGCTGCGCATGATCGCCGACTCCACCGGTGTGCGCCCCGACCGGCCGTTCTTCACCTACCTCGCGTTCGGCGCCACGCACGCGCCGCACCAGGCGCCCGCCGAGTACCTCGCCAAGTACCGGGGCCGCTTCGACGAGGGGTGGGACGTCGTGCGCGAGCGCTGGTTCCGGCGCCAGCTCGAGCTCGGTGTGATCCCCGCCGGCACGGAGCTCGCGCCCCGCAACCCGGGTGTGAAGCCGTGGGACGAGCTGAGCGACAACGAGCGCCGCCTGGCGGCGCGCCTGCAGGAGGCCTTCGCCGCGTTCTTGGACCACACCGACGCCCAGATCGGCCGCTTCGTCGACGGCCTGCGGCGCCTCGGCCGGCTCGAGAACACCGTGCTGGTGCTGCTCGCCGACAACGGCGCGTCCCAGGAGGGCGGCCCGTACGGGGTGCTCCACGAGATGAAGTTCTTCAACGGCATCATCGAGTCACCCGACACCGCGATCGCCCGCATCGACGACATCGGTGGCCCGAGCAGCCACACGAACTACCCGTGGGGGTGGGCGCAGTGCGGCAACGCGCCCTTCCGGTGGTACAAGCAGAACACCCACGAGGGCGGGGTGCACGTGCCGATGATCGTGCACTGGCCGGCCGGCATCCCCGCCGAGCAGCACGGCACGCTGCGCGACCAGTTCACGTTCGCGAGCGACATCGTGCCCACGCTCTACGAGCTGGTGGGCGTGGAGCCGCCGGCCGTGCGTCGCGGGCTCGAGCAGCTGCCGGTGACGG
>JALOLG010000347.1 GCA_025456105.1 Ilumatobacteraceae bacterium
CACCCGCCAGGGGCTCGACATCGCCGCCGAGCTCGGGCACGACCTGGCGGCGCTCGGTGCGGCGGTCGTGTCCGGCCTCGCCCTCGGCATCGACGGTGCGGCCCACCGCGGTGCGCTGCGGGCGGGGGTCGGCCCGCCGATCGCCGTGGTGGGCAACGGGCTCGACCAGCCGTACCCGCGCAGCCATCGCGAGCTGTGGGCCGCGGTGGGGGAGGAGGGGCTGCTCGTGTCGGAGTGGCCACCCGGCACGCCGCCCGAGGCGTTCCGGTTCCCGCTCCGCAACCGCATCCTGGCCGCGCTCTGCGAGGTGCTCGTCGTGGTCGAGAGCCGCGAGCGCGGCGGCAGCCTCGGCACCGTCCACGAGGCCCTCCTGCGCGGGGTGGAGGTGATGGCCGTGCCCGGATCCCCGCGGAGCCGGGCGTCGTCGGGCACCAACACGCTCCTGCGTGACGGAGCAGCACCCGTCACGTCGGCCGACGACGTCGCCATCGCGCTCGGACTCGACACGAGCCGCGTCGGCACGGGGCCGGTCGACCTCCGCCCGCTCCCCACCGGGCTGGCGGCCGACCTGCTCGATCGCTGTCGCGGCGACGCCGCCACGCTCGACGAGCTCGTGCTGGCCACCGGCGAACCCCTGGCGCGCGTCGCCATGGCGCTGGCGCGGCTCGAGCGCGATGGCTGGCTCGCGGAGTCCGGCGGGTGGTTCGAGCCGCGGCGGTCCCGGGGTGAGCGGTGACGACCGAATACCGTCTGTCCCGTGGACGACGGTTCGCCGGCCGGCTGGGGCCTCGTCGAGTTCGGACGTTCGCTCACCTCGCTGTCGCCGCGCACCGTGGAGGCCTACTGCTCCGACGTGGCCGGCTTCGCAGGGTGGGTCGAGCGGCTCGGCGTGCACGAGCCCGCCGACGTCGGTCGATCGGAGGTCCGCCGCTACGTCGCCCACCTCACCACGCGCCGCTACGCCCGGCGGTCGATCGCGCGCAAGGTCGCCGCGCTCCGGCGCTACGCCGCCTGGGCGGTCCGCAGCGGGCGGATGCCGGCCGACCCCACGGTGGGGGTGCAGATCGGCGGCATCGACGGCCGGTTGCCGCGGGTCCTCGACCAGCGCGACCTGGTCGCGATCCTCGAGCCGCCGGCCGACGAGCACGAGCCCGAGTGGCGCCGCCGTCGCGACGATGCCGTCCTCGAGCTCCTCTACGGCAGCGGCGTGCGCGTGTCGGAGCTCTGCGCCCTCGACGCCGGGGCGGTCGATCCGGATCGCGACACGATCACCGTGATGGGCAAGGGCAGCAAGGAGCGCCGCGTCCCCACCACGCTCGCCGCCCGCGACGCGCTCCGATCGTGGCTGGCGGTCCGCCACGAGGCCGTCGATCCCGCCGCCGGCTCGCCGCTGTTCGCGAACGAGCGCGGCCGGCGCCTCACGCCGCGCGACGTCCGGCGGATCCTCGACCGGCGCAGCCCGGTGCCCACCCATCCCCATGCGCTGCGGCACACGTTCGCCACGCACCTGCTCGACGGCGGGGCCGACCTCCGCTCGGTGCAGGAGCTGCTCGGGCACGCCGACGTGGCCACCACCCAGCGGTACACTCACGTGTCCCGCGAACGCCTGCGTTCCGTCTACCGCGAGAGCCACCCCCGCGCATGAGCATCGTCCCGCACGATCCCAACCTCGACATGCACTGGGAGCGGTGGCTCCGACGCCGCAGCTCGGCGTCGCGCGACCAGCTCATCGTGCACTACTCACCGCTCGTCAAGTTCATCGCCGGTCGTGTCGGCGCGGGCCTGCCGTCCAGCGTCGATCCGGGTGATCTCGTGAGCTCGGGCGTGTTCGGGCTCATCGACGCCATCGAGCGGTTCGAGCCGTCTCGCGGGGTGAAGTTCGAGACCTTCGCAGCACCCCGCATCAAGGGCGCCATCTACGACGGGCTGCGCCAGCTCGACTGGGTGCCGCGGTCCGTTCGGTCGCGCGCCCGCGACGTCGAGCGGGCCTTCTCCGATCTCGAGCACAAGCTCGGCCGCTCACCCACCGACGACGAGCTCGCTGCCCACCTGGCGATCTCGATCGACGAGCTCAACAAGTGGCTCGCGTCGATCGCCGCCACCACCGTGGGCCCGCTCGACCGAGCGATCGCAGCCGGGCACGAGCCGGCAGCCGTCGATGCGAAGGGGTTCGAGTCGCCGATTGCCGCGCTCGAGGACCAAGAGCTCCGCCAGATCGTCCGCCAGGAGATCCGCAGCCTGCCCGAGCGGGAGAAGCTCGTGCTGTCGCTCTACTACGACGAGGGTCTCACCCTCGCCGAGATCGGCGAGATCCTCGGCGTCACCGAGAGCCGCGTCTCGCAGATCCACACCAAGTCGGTCATCCACCTCCGCGCCCGTCTGGCCTCGGCCGGCGTCGGCTGACCTCGCCGCACCTCGCCGCACCTCGCATCACGCCGACTCTTCTCGCGCCCGGGGCGCCCCGTCGTGGCCGGTCCACCCCGCCCGCATGCTCCACCGGAGGTGCTCCGTGGTCGTCCTGCTGCTCGTCGCGTCGTGCTGGCTCCCGCCGGTCGACGCACCCGTCGTCGACGCGTTCCGCCCGCCGCCGTGCCGATGGTGCCCGGGGAACCGAGGTCTCGAGTACGGCACCGATCCCGGCACGCTCGTGCGTGCGGTGGCCTCGGGCACCGTGACGTTCGCCGGTCGGGTCGCCGGCGCCGGCTACGTCACGGTGGCGGTCGATGGCCCCGGCGGCGAGTCCCTGCTCGTGACGTACGGTGGTGTGACGACCTCGCTGCGTGCCGGTTCGGTGGTGCTGGCCGGCTCCGTCGTCGGGCGCACCGACGGTCGGCTGCACCTCGGGGTGCGGCGTGGTGGTGCCTACGTCGATCCGGCGCCCCTCGTCGGGCGCCCGCGCGGGCCGATCCGCCTGGTGCCCACCGACGCCAGCCCGGCGCGACCGGTGGCGCCGGCCGATAGCATCTGCTGGCCGGATCGACCGATCCGCACCACCCACACCACTCGCACCTCCACACTGCGGTCGCCCCGATCTGCTCGCGGCGCCTCGGGGGTGCGAACCGAACCGCAGAGAGGA
>JALOLG010000348.1 GCA_025456105.1 Ilumatobacteraceae bacterium
GCTGGCTCGCCTCGGCCGCGGTGCGGTCGACGACGAGCTCGACGAGGCGCAGCGCCATGTCGATGCCGCTCGACACGCCGGCCGCGGTGATGATCCGCCGGTCGAGGTGCTCCACCACGCGGTCCTCCGACGGGATCGCGCCCACCCGCTCGAGCATCGAGCGGACGCTCCAGTGCGTGGTCGCCGTGAGGCCGTCGAGCAGGCCGGCCGCGCCGAGCACCAGTGACCCGGTGCACACCGATGTCGTGAACCGCGTCGTCGCGTGCGCCGCGCGGAGCCAGTCGAGCACCCGCTGGTCGTTCATGAGGTCGCGCGTGCCGATGCCGCCGGGGAACACGATCAGGTCGGGGTGCGGCACCTCGTCGAACGTGGCGTCGGCCGTGATCCCGAGGAAGCCGTTCTCCGTGCGCACCTCACCGCGCACGTGCCCGACGAAGATCGGGTCGAGCACGGGCACCCGCTGCACCACCTCGTAGGGGCCGACCGCGTCGAGCGCGGTCATGCGGGGGAAGACGGGGATCGCGACCTGCATCGGCGCAGCGTACGTTGGCGCCATGAGCGGTCCCGCACGACGCGTCACGTTCCCGGGCAGCCGCGGCCAGCTGGCCGGACGGCTCGACCTGCCTGCCGGCCCACCACTCGCCTGGGCGCTGTTCGCGCACTGCTTCACCTGCTCCAAGGATCTCGTGGCCGCGGGCCGCATCGCCGCCGAGCTCAACGCCCGACGCATCGCCGTGCTGCGGTTCGACTTCGCCGGGCTCGGCTCGAGCGAGGGCGACTTCGAGTCGACGGACTTCTCGTCGAACCTCGACGACATCCGCCACGCCGTGGAGTGGCTGCGCGCGGAGCACCGGGCGCCGCAGCTCCTCGTCGGGCACAGCCTCGGCGGCGCCGCGGTGCTGTCGGTCGCAGGTGAGCTGCCCGAGGTCCGTGCCGTCGCCACCATCGGGGCGCCCGCGGACGCCGACCACGTGACCCGCCTCTTCGCCGAGCAGCTCGATCGCATCGCCGAGGAGGGCATCGCCACGGTCGACATCGGGGGCCGGCCGTTCTCGATCCGCCGCGAGCTCGTCGACGACCTGCGGGCGCACTCCGTCGAGGAGCGGGCGCGAGCGCTGCGCGCCGCACTGCTCGTGCTGCACTCGCCGATCGACAACACGGTCGGCATCGACAGCGCGGCGCGGATCTTCACGGCGGCCCGCCATCCGAAGAGCTTCGTCGCACTCGACGGGGCCGACCACCTCCTGCGGTCAGCCCGCGATGCGGCCTTCGCCGGTCAGGCGATCGCGGCCTGGGCCGAGCGCTACCTCGACGACGAGCACCCCTTCACGCCCGCGCCCGACGACTCGGCGCCGGTCGTCGTGGCAGAGACCGGCCAGGGGACCTTCCTCAACCACGTGGTGGTGGGCGAGCACCACTTCCTCGCGGACGAGCCGGTCGACGTCGGTGGCTTCGACGCCGGGCCGTCGCCGTACGACCTCCTCGGCGCGGCACTCGGTGCCTGCACGGCCATGACGCTGCGGCTCTACGCCGACCGCAAGGGGCTCGCGCTCGAGCGCGTGACCGTCGAGGTGCACCACGCCAAGCGCCACTGCGACGACGCGGAGTCGACGATCTCGAGCACGGCGCCGGGCGCGCCGATCGACCACTTCGACCGTCGGCTCGTGCTCGAGGGCGACCTCGACGCCGAGGCCCGCACATCGCTGCGTCGCATCGCCGACCGGTGCCCCGTGCATCGCACGCTCGAGTCCGCGGCGCACATCGTCACGACGCTCGCGGAGCCGACCTGACGCGGCTGGTCATCCGCGGTCGAGCAGGATGCGCCGGCCACGGCGGGCGCACTGCTCGGCCCGGCGCGACTCCCACGCCGAGCGGTCGGACCCGGCCGCCTCGACGAACGTGGTCGCATCGCGCCACACCGAGTCGCGCCAGCCGGTCAGCAACCGCACCGCCGACCACTCGTCGATGCGACCCATCAGCGGGTCGAGCAGCGCGAGCGCCGGCGCGTGACGCTCGAGCACCTCGTCCTGGACCTCGTCGGCCGTCCGGCGGATCACGTCGTTGACTCGGTCGTAGTCGTCGCGTCGGACCGCCCGACCCTCGTCGTCGAGCGCCGCCCACTCGCCACCCAACAGGTCGACCAGGGTCAGCGCGAGGTCGTAGTTGATGTGCGCGTTCACCCCCGCCAGGAGCAGCTGCGGCGTCGCAGCACCGCGCTCGGCCGCCTCGTGCGCCACGACCCACGGCGCCGGCACGCACGACCGGTCCGCGTGCCAGCCGTCGACGGTGACGAAGTAGTAGTCGGCGAACCGATCGAGGAGCCGCTCGACCCATGCGGCATCGGCGAAGTCCCCCGCCGCGAGACCGCGGTCCATCGCGGCCGTCATGCGCTGGTAGCAGTCGAGGAACACCGCCCGGCGGTCGCCCGCTGCTCCCCACTCGTCGAGGAGCGTCTGCATCCGAGCCAGCGCGAGGTCGGCCACGGCGGCGTCAGCCCTGGTCGAGGCCCCAGAGCTGGCGGGCCGCGGTGAGCGTGGCGCGCCCCACGTCGCCCGTCGAGGCCGCCTCGGGCCGGAACTCCTGGCCCACCAGCGCCGCGAGCGTGGCACCCACCGACCAGGTGAGCGCCTTGAGGTCGTAGCCGCCCTCGAGCACCACGAGCATGCGCTGGGCGGGCACCAGCTCGGCCGCGCGCAGCGCCAGATCGGCGTAGTCGCCGGCGGTGAGCTCCAGACCGGCGAGCGGGTCGTTGCGGTGTCCGTCGTAACCCGCCGAGACGATGAGCCAGTCGGGCCGGAACCGCTCGACGACCGGGGCGATCACGGTGTCGAACGCCTCGCGGTAGACGTCGCCCCGCGTGCCGCTCGGGAACGGGAGGTTCATGTTGCTCCACTCGGCGCCGGTGCCGCCGGTCTCGCGGAGCCGACCGGTGCCCGGGTAGAGCGGCGCCTCGTGGGTGGAGACGAACAGCACCCGCGGATCGTCGTAGAAGAGGTCCTGCGTGCCGTTGCCGTGGTGGACGTCCCAGTCGATGATGGCCACCCGCTGGCCCTGATCGGCCAGC
>JALOLG010000349.1 GCA_025456105.1 Ilumatobacteraceae bacterium
GTGGCCACCGCGGGCTGCGGCTCGGACGACGCCGACGGGAGCGCCCCCGAGGGCCTCCGGATCGTCGCGACCACGTCGATCCTGGGTGACATCGTGTCGTCGGCGGTCGGCGATCTGGCCGACGTCGAGGTGATCATCCCGATCGGCGCCGACTCGCACGACTTCCAGCCGTCGGCCAAGCAGGCCGAGGCGATGGAGGAGGCCGACCTCCTGGTGGTCAACGGCCTCAACCTCGAGGAGGGACTCACCTCGGTGATCGACGCCGTCGCCGCGAGCGGCACGCCGGTGTTCCGGTTCACGGATCACGTCGAGCTGCTGGAGGGTGCCGAGCACGCCCACGAGGAGGAGGCACACGAGGAGGAGGCGCACTCGGAGGAGGAGGCGCACTCGGAGGAGGAGGCGCACTCGGAGGAGGAGGACCACGAGCACGGCGGCCTCGACCCCCACGTGTGGATGGACCCGACCCGCATGGCGGCTGCTGTCGAGGCGCTCGGAGCGAAGCTCGTCACGCTCGGCCTCGACGCTGCCGACGTCGACCCCCTGATCGAGGCGTACGTCGCGGAGCTCGTCGAGCTCGACGCCGAGGTCGACGAGATCCTTGCGGTGGTCCCCGACGACGGCCGGGTGATGGTGACGAACCACGAGGCGTTCGGGTACTTCGCCGACCGCTACCGGTTCGAGATCCTCGGTGCCGTCGTGCCGTCGCTCACCACGAGCGCCGAGGCGTCGGCCCGCGAGCTCGAGGAGCTGGCCGAGATCATCCGGGCCGAGGGCGTGCCGGCGATCTTCGCCGAGACCACCGAATCGACCCAGCTCGCCGAGGCGGTGGCCGCCGAGGTGGGCGACGACGTCGAGATCGTCGAGCTGTACACCGAGTCGCTGGGCGACGAGGGCTCCGGGGCCGACACCTACGCTGGCTTCATGACCACGAACGCGAACCGGATCGCGTCGGCGCTCGGCTGAACGTGTTCCAGCTCGTCACCGACGCGTTCTCGTCGCAGCTCACGCAACGTGCGCTGGTGGGCGGTCTGCTCGCCGCCACCATCACGGCGCTCATCGGCACGTGGGTGGTCGTGCGCGGCCTCTCGTTCTTCGGCGACGCCATGGCCCACGGCGTGCTGCCCGGCATCGCACTGGCAGCGATCTGGGGGCTCGACCTCACCATCGGGGCGATCGCGAGCGCACTGGTGATGGTGCTCGGGATCAACGTGGTGCACCGCACCACCCGGTTGTCCGACGACACCGCGATCGGGTTGCTGTTCGTGGGGATGCTCGCGCTCGGTGTCGTCATCATCAGCCGCGAGGTCACCTTCGCCGGTGACCTGACCGCGTTCCTGTTCGGCGACGTGCTCGGGGTGCGCACGGCCGACCTCTGGATCGGTGTGGGCGCACTCGCCGTCACCGTCGTCGGTCTCGTGCTCGGGCACCGGTCGTTCCTCGCGCTCGCCGTCAACCGTGACAAGGCGGAGGCGCTCGGCCTGCGCCCGGGCCTGGCCCACGTGGCGATGCTGGTGCTGCTGAGCCTGGCCGTCGTCGCGACGTTCCGCGTCGTGGGCACCTTGCTCGTCTTCGGCCTGCTGGTCGCGCCGCCCGCCACGGCCGTCCTGCTGGTGCGGCGCATGCCCGTCGCGATGCTCGTGTCGGTGGGCTTCGGCTGGTTCGCCGTCGTCGCCGGGCTCACCATCAGCTACCACGCGGACACCGCCGCCTCGGCCACGGTGGCCGGGGTGGCGGTGTGCGTGTTCTTCGTGGTGCTGATCGCCACCGAGGTGGTGGCGTGGCTCCGACGGCTCAGGCCACCGGCGGATGCGGCTCCCGCGTCGACCTGACGACCGCCACCGCCACGATCACGAGGCCCGCCACAGCGACGCCGAGCGTCGCGGCCGCTCCGTGCAGGACGGTCAGCAAGAGGCCTTGCAAGGCCTGCAGGAAGCCGAGCACGCCGATCACGACGACCGGCACGAGGTGGCGCGCCAAGCCGAGGGCCACGATCGCAGCGCTCACGACGATCGCGACCGCAGGTCCGATCGACTCCCCGAGGTCGATGAGCATCATCGAACCCACGATGGCGCCGATCGAGGCGATGCTGAGCACGTAGAGCGTGGGGTGCAGACGATCGTCGAGCGCCAGCAGTGCCACCGTCGCGCTCAGGGCGAGCACGACGAGCCCGGCGATCCACGCACGGGCGTCCACGAGCGCCCCGATGCCGCCGAGCGTCAGGCCGACGCCGACCGCGGTGGTGATCAGCTGGAGCGGCCGATCGCGGTTGCGCCACAGCAGGGCACTCAGCGTGAGCACCGGGATGCCGATGGCGAGCAGGAACCAGGCCGGCTCGTCGACGTCGCTCGCATCGAGCAGCGTGCCGATCATGAGGGCAACGCCGCCGGTGCCGATCACCCACAGGAACGAGGCGATCCGACGCGTGCCGGGCTCGTCGAGCCGCAGCAGGCGAGCAGCGGTGAGGAAGCCGAGCAGCACGATCGCCGCGCCCACGGCGAGCCGTGCGGCGGTCGCCATCGTGTCCCACGACTCGGCCACGACGAACGATCCGGCCACCAGCGCGAGGACGCTGCCCAGGTAGATGGCGACCTCGGCGCCGATCGACACGCGGACGGGCCGTGCCAGCGGCACCGACTCGTGCTCCAGCGCGCGGATCCGGTCGGCCTGGTCGTCGGTGACGAGCCCACGCTCGACCCACAGCCGGGCGTGCTCGTCGATCCATTCATCGGGCGGCTCCACCGCCCGGGGGTGCAGCAAGGAACTCATGACCCACCTCCCTCCGTCGACGTGACCCCACTCGGGGATCAGCGTCCCGGCGGGCGGTGGGCGGTTCGCCGCCGCCCGGACCCGCCGGGGTGCCGGTGGCTCGGGACAGGGTCCCTACCGACAGTGTGCGCCGGTCGGGCCTCGACGGACAGGGCCGTTCGTCCCGATCGCGTTGGCATCAATACCCCCCGGGGGTATAGTGGACGCATGGCCGGCTACGAGATGAGCAAAGACGACCTCCTGCGGCGGCTGCGTCGCATCGAGGGCCAGATCCGTGGCATCGCCCAGATGGTGGAG
>JALOLG010000350.1 GCA_025456105.1 Ilumatobacteraceae bacterium
CCGGCTTCGACCAGCGTGATCGGCACGCGCGACAGGTCGAGCTCGGGGTAGTCCTTGCGCAGCACGCGGTCGACCAGCTCGCGCAGGCCGCCGGCCATCTCCACGCCCGTCGGACCACCACCGACCACCACGATGCCGAGGTCCTCGGCACCACCCGCATCGGCACGCTCGTACAGCTCGAGCAGGTGGGTGCGCAGGGCGAGCGCGTCGCGCAGCGTCTTCAGCGCGAAGGCGTGCTCGGCGACGCCGGCGACGCCGAACGTGGCGTTCACGCTGCCGGCGGCGACCACCAGGTGATCGAACCGCTCCACCCGATCACCGTCGATCATGACGGTCGAGGCCGCGAGGTCGATCGCCGTCACCCGGCCGAGCAGGAACCGCACGTTGCGGTGTCGACGGACGATGCCGCGCACCGGGAAGCAGATGTCATCGATGTCGAGGCCGGCGGTGGCCACCTGGTACAGCAGCGGCTGGAACGTGTGGAAGTTGTTCGCATCGACCACGAGCACGTCGACCGGCGCGCTCCGCAGGCCCTTCGCCACCTGCAGGCCGCCGAACCCGGCCCCGATCACGACGACGCGCGGTCGGGTCATCGCGCGACCGGGTTGATCCAGGTGATCTCGGTGAAGCGGGCGAAGTCGCTGTCGGCGCTCACGATCTCCAGACCGTGCTCGATGCACAGCGCGGCCAGCGACGCATCGCTCACGAGACCACCGCGGAGGTCGAGGTCGACGACGAGCCGACGGAGCAGCTCGTGGTGTCCCGGCCCAGGTGTCGGGATCCACGCCGCCGGTGATGCGAGCCACCCGTCGACGATCTCCCACGCGTCGGTGGGCGCGAGCGGGTGGTCGCTGATCCGCGGATTGGTGGCGATCCGCACGAACGCGGTGAGCGACGTCCAGGGCAACCCGACGCGCCGTGGGCCGTTGAGGGCGTCCGTCAGCCACGCCGACGCCGCACCGTGGAACGGGCTCTCCTCGTCGACGGAGTACAGCAGGATGTTCGCGTCGACGAGCATCAGCGGGCGTGGTCGCCCTCGAGCACGTCGAGGACCTCGGCGACGTTGGAGACGTCGAGCTTCAGTCCGAGTCGATGGGTGCGGGGCACGAACGGCTCGACGTCGCGGCGGGCCGCCATGCCGCGCCGGATCAGCTCGTTGACCGCCTCGCTCACCCCGCGGTGCTCCTCACGGCGCAGGCGTTGGACCTCGGCGGCCGTGTCGTCGTCGAGCTCGACCGTCGTGCGCATGCGCGGAATCTAGCATCGAGATGCGCGCCGTCGAACATCTACGAGCGCGCCACGGAGGCCGTCGTCGGCGACCGAGATCGCGTCGTCCCAGGTGAACCAGCGGACGTCCTGGCTCTCGCCGGGCGGCGGGGCCGGGTCGGGGTCGCCGTCGACGGTGAGCAGGTAGCGCACGTCGAGGTGGGTGTGACCGCGCGGGCCGGGGTGGACGTCGACGTGGACGAGCTCGGGCGGATCGCTCGTGAAGTGCACCGCCAGGCCGGTCTCCTCCTCGGCCTCGCGGCGGGCGGCGTCCCACGGGGTCTCGCCCGGATCGATGTGCCCGCCGGGCTGGAGCCAGAGCCCCAGCCGCTTGTGGCGGTGCAGCAGCACGCCTCGGGGACCCGTCACGATGGCCGACCCGGTGACGTGGACGGGGTCGGCGTGCTCGTCGAACGGTGAGCCACCGAGCACCACGAGCCGATCGAGCTCACGGTCGAACGCCTCGATGCTGGCTCGCTCGCGCTCGTCGACCGGGGTGCGGGCCGTGACGACGGCCAGAAGTTCGCGCACCATGTCGCCATCCATCTTGGGCACCGTATTCAAGTCGGGCGTCCGACGTGCCGAAAGAGGCTCGACCCGATCAGCCCACCTGACGGGAACCTGACGATGGAACCACACACCCAGTACGCCCCACGGGTGCTGCTGGCGGTCGACGACCTGCGTCTCCGCCGCAGCAGCGAAGCCGGCCTCCGAGCGGCCGGGTTCGCGGTCAGCGCCCCCACCGACGCCTCGGCCGCCCGCGTGCTGGCGGACTCGTTCGCCCCCGATGTCATGGTGGTCGACGCGTCGCTCTCGGGCGACGGAGACCAGCCGCTGTACCTCGACCTGCGCCGCGACTCCGACCGCTACCTGCTGTGCATCGAGCCCGCCGGCCGCGACCGGATGCGGGTGGAGGCGCTGCGGTCGGGGGCCGACGACGCCGTGTCGCTGCCCGTGAGCCCCGACGAGCTCGCCGCCCGCTGCCAGGCGCTCTTGCGCCGACCGCGCTCGCTGCGCGCCGACCACGACCCCGTCACGAGCGTGGTGCTGTCGCTCGGGCCGCTCACCGTCGACACCGCCCGTCACGAGATCCGCCTCGCCGACGTCGACGTGACGGCCACCCGCATCGAGTTCTCGTTGCTCGAGCACCTGTGCCGGCGTGCCGGCGAGGTGTGCTCGCGCGAGGAGCTGCTCGATGCCGTGTGGGGACCGAACTGGGTGGGCGACAACCACGTCGTCGACGTGCACCTGTCGAACCTGCGCCGCAAGCTCGACCAGGCCGCGCCGAGCATCCGCGTGGTGCACACGGTGCGCGGCGTCGGCTTCCGGCTGAGCAACGACGTGCTCGAGCCGGCCGCCTCGCTCACCGCCTGATCGCCACCCTGCTGCGGCGCGGCGCCCCACCCGTGGTGCCTTTGGTCACGATTCATCGCTCAGAGCGGCGACAGATCATGACCAAGCCGCTTTGGTCACGATTCGTGGGGGTGGGCTGCTCGATGCGACGCCGGGACGGCGAGTCGCTGCTGGCGCTCAGTCGTAGACCGCCAGGACCGACCAGCGCTGCTGCTCGACCGCGACCAGACGGGCAGCGCCGTCGTCGGTGACGAGCTGGAAGCGGGCCAGACGACGGTGGCGGCGCGGGTCCCACCAGCGCTGGTCGAGCGGCCACGGGCCCGCCCACCCCATCACCCGACAGGTGCGGCCGTCGAGCACGAGCCGGTCGGGTGGGCCGGTCACCTCGCCCCGGCCGGTCACCCGCACGGGCCGGCCCGACGGGTCGAGCACCTCGACC
>JALOLG010000351.1 GCA_025456105.1 Ilumatobacteraceae bacterium
CTGGCTACGACCCCACGGGCTCGGTCCGACGTGTCGACGGCGCCGACGGCTCGACCGCCGCGCGGGAGCTGCTCCTCGTCGCCGGGCTCGCGTCCGACGCACGGCTCGTTCGGCGCGACGACTCGTGGGTGGTGCTCGGGGATCCGACCGAGGCGGCGATCATCGTCGCGTGCGGCAAGGCCGGCCTCGACCTGGCGCTCGAGGCAGCCCGGACGCCTCGGGTGCACGAGCTGCCGTTCGACTCCCACCGCAAGCGGATGAGCACGCTCCACGACGCAGGTGACGGCCGTGCCGTGCTGCACAGCAAGGGCGCTCCGCGGGAGCTGCTCGGTCGGTCCACGACCACGGTCGTCGACGAGGCCGAGGTGCCCCTCGACGAGCAGCGCCGCGCCATGGCCGAGGCGGCGATCGACGACATGAGCCGGCGCGGGCTCCGGGTGCTCGCCGTCGCCCGCCGCGTCCTCGACGGCTCCACCGTCGACCGCTCCCCGGATGCGCTCGAGCAGCAGCTGTGCCTGCTCGGCCTCGTCGCGATGATGGACCCGCCCCGCCCCGAGGTGGCAGCCGCGGTGCGCACCTGCGCTCGCGCCGGGATCAGACCGATCATGATCACCGGCGACTACGGCCTCACCGCGGAGTCCATCGCCCGGCGGGTCGGCATGGTGCGTGGCGACCGCTTGCACATCGTCAACGGTGACGACCTCGACGCGATCGACGACGACGAGCTGCAGCGGCTGCTCGACGACGAGGTCCTGTTCGCGAGGGCGTCGCCCGAGCACAAGCTGCGGGTCGTCACCGCGCTGCAGTCGATGGGCCACGTCGTGGCCGTCACCGGCGACGGAGTGAACGACGCCCCGGCACTCAAGCAGGCCGACATCGGCGTGGCGATGGGCCGGTCCGGCACCGACGTGGCCCGCGAGGCGGCCGACATGGTGCTGCTCGACGACAACTTCGCCTCCATCGTCAGCGCCGTCGAAGAGGGGCGCGCCGTGTACGCGAACATCCGCCGCTTCACGTCGTACATCTTCACGAGCAACGCACCCGAGGCGCTGCCGTTCATGCTGTTCGCGTTCAGCGGTGGGCGGATCCCGCTCGCGCTCGGCGTGATGGCGATCCTCGCCATCGATCTCGGCACCGACCTCGTCCCGGCGCTGGCGCTCGGTGCCGAGCCGCCGGAACCGGGCGTCATGGACCGTCGGCCGCGCCGACGCGCCGACCACATCGTCGACCGATCGCTGCTGCTGCGCGCCTACCTGTTCCTCGGGCTGATCCAGGCGATCGCGGTCATGGCCGCGTTCTTCGCCTTCTACTGGGCGAACGGCTACGCGGGTCAGTGGCTCGACCTGCCCGACGAGGGCACCCTGGCCGACCAGGCGGTCGCCGTGGCGCTCGCCGCGGTGGTGGCCACCCAGATCGGGAACCTGTTCGCGCAGCGCACCGAGCGCTCGTCGATCGTCTCGGTCGGGTTCTTCAGCAACCCGCTCGTCTGGGTCGGCATCGTGTCCGAGCTGGTGATCGTCGCGATGATCGTGTACGTGCCGTTCCTCCAGCGCATCGTCGGCACCGCCGGCCTCCCGCTCGTGACCTGGATCTGTCTCCTGCCGCTGGTGCCGCTCCTGCTGCTCGCGGACGAGACCCGCAAGCTCGTCGCACGCCGACGCCCGTCGTCCACGGAGGTGCCCGCATGAAGCACATCGTCATCGGTTGCGGCCGGATCGGTTCCGGCCTCGCCCGCCAGCTCGACGCCGCGGGGCACGACGTCGCGGTGGTCGACGTCGACGCCGACGCGTTCGGTCGGCTCGGCCCCGCCTTCCGGGGCGTCACCGAGATCGGCAGCGGCCTCGATCGACCGGTGCTCGAGCGAGCGGGCATCCGACACGTCGACGGCCTGGCCAGCGTGACGGGCAACGACGAGGTGAACGCCGTCGTGGCCCGGCTCGCCTCGCGGGTGTACCGCGTGCCGAAGGTCGTCGCGCGGCTCCACGACCCGCGCAAGGCCGAGATCTACCGGCGGCTCGGGGTGCAGGTGGTCGCGCCGGTCGACTGGAGCGTCCACCGCACCGTCGAGCTCCTGACGTTCGCGGAGGCGAACGTCGTCGCCAGCCTCGGATCGGGGCAGGTCGACCTCGTCGACGCGGTCGCGCCGGCGCTGCTCGCCGGCCGCCCGGTGACCGAGGTGACCGCGCCGGGTGAGGTCGTCCCGGTGGCGATCAGCCGAGCGGGGCGGACGTTCATCCCCTCGCCCGCCACCACGATCGAGATCGGCGACATCGTGCACCTCGCGGTGCTCGGCGCGTCGCACGGCCGGCTCGAGTCGCTGCTCGGGTCGAGGTAGGAGGTCGCCATGTCGAAGGTCCTCATCGTCGGCGGCGGACGGATCGGCGCCGCCATCGGGGTCGTCCTGCTCGGTGGCGGGCACGACGTCCGCCTGCTCGAGACCGACGCCGGACGGGTCGACGAGCTCGCCCGCACGGCACCCGGACTCACGGTCGTGACGGGGAGCGGCACCGACCCCGAGGTGCTCGAGGCCGCCGGCGCCCGGCAGGCGGACACCGTCGTGGCCGTCACGTCGCGCGACGAGACCAACCTCGTGGTGACGTGCCTCGCCAAGTTCGAGTTCGGCGTGTCGCGCACGATCGCGCGGGTCAACGACCCGGGCAACGCGTGGCTCTACACCGCGGACATGGGGGTGGACGTGGCGCTCGACCAGGCCGACATCATCGGGCACCTCGTGGCCGAGGAGATGTCGCTCGGCGAGATGACGCTGCTGCTCAAGCTCCGACGCGGTCGCTACGCGCTCGTGGAGGAGCGGGTGCACCCGGCGTCGACCGCGGCCGGACGACCGGTGGCGGCGCTCGACCTGCCCGCCGAGTGCGTCCTCGTGGCGATCATCCGCGATGCCGGGATCGTGATGCCGCACGGCGCCACCGAGCTGCACGCCGACGACGAGGTGCTCGCCGTCGTGCGCGCCGATCACGCCAGCCGGCTGGCCGAGCTGCTCGGGCCGGTGCGCTGACCCGGCTGCAACGGGCAGCGGTGAGTGGCGCGTCGGCGCGC
>JALOLG010000352.1 GCA_025456105.1 Ilumatobacteraceae bacterium
TCGAACTTGTCGTGCTGCTTGTAGTAGTCGGCGAACACCGCCGTCGATCGCACGAACACCTCGCCGGTCGCGTCGGGTCCGGTGCCCTCGACGATGTTGCCGAGTTCGTCGTAGAGCCGGATCTCGACCATCGGCGCTTCCTTCCCGCAGGAGCCGGGCTTGCGCATCTGGTCCTCGGGCCGCAGCACGGTGTTGACGCCGAGCTCGGTCGAGCCGTAGATCTCGAACAGCGACTCGGGCGGGAAGTTGGCCACGTACTGCTGCTTGAGTGCGAAGCTCCACGGCGCCGCGTTGGCGATCATCACCCGCATCGACGAGGTGTCGTAGCGGGCCTTCACCTCGGCGGGCAGGTTGCACACCATGCGGATCGGCGTCGGCGCCGAGAACGTCGACGTCGCGCGGTAGGTGTCGAGGAGTCGCAGCCAGTCCTCGGGGTCGAACTTGCGCTGCACCACGATCGTCTGGCCCATCGCGATCGCGATGCCCATGAACCCGCCGGGACCGGAGTGGTAGAGCGGGCCGGTGGTGAGGTACACGTCGTCGGGCCGGTAGCCGATGTGCTGGAGCAGCGCGGCGGTCTGGGCCGGGTCGCCGGCCGTGCGGCGCAGGGCGCCCTTGGGCTTGCCGGTGGTGCCCGACGTGTAGATCATCGTCCCGCCCCCCTCGTCGGCCGCCGCCACCGGCGGCGGCGGTGTGGCGGGGGCGGCAGCCACGAGCGGGTCGCACGCGGTCATGCCGGACGGCGCATCGCCGTCGAACACGAGCACGTGCTCGACCTTGGGGATCTCGGAGCGGATGCGCTCGAACACGGGTGCGAACTCGGCGTCGACGTAGACGGTGACGGCGTCGCAGTGGTCGACCACGTACGCGGCCTCCTCGTCAGTGAGCCGGTAGTTGAGCGGCACGGCCGTGGCCCCGATCTTGCGGGCCGCGTTGACCACCTCGACGATGCCGACCGAGTTCTGCCCGCACCACACCACCTTGCGCCCGGGGCCCACGCCGTGGTCGACCAGCACGTGCGCCAGCTGGTTGGCGCGGGCCTCGAGCTCGGCCCACGTGCGCCGGCGGATGTCGGTGCCACGGCGGTCGTCGACCACCGCGAGGTCGTCGGGGCGGGCAGCTGCGTGCAGCGAGAGGATGTCGGTCACGCCGGCATTCGTAGCACCGCCGGCGGGGGCCCTCGGTCAGGCCGGCTGGAGCGTCTCCTCGCGGCGGGCCGCCAGGCGCCGTGCCACCTTCTCGCTCTTCGCGAGTCGCGCCATCAGGCGCTCGCGCGCGGCCTCGGCCTCGCCGCTCAGGCCCTCGAGCTGGTCGACCTTCCACTGGCGCAGCACGACCGGCACGAGGATCTGGTCGTGGTGGACCGCCAGGTCGTAGATGCCGGCCTTGGCGATCCGGGCCGCATGGGCGGCGAAGTCGGGGATGCCCGTGCCGGGCATCGTGAAGCCGCTGACCTGCTCCTCGATGGCGATCACCATGCCGTCGGGGTCGACCTCGATCGCGGCCTCGGCGAGGTCGCGGTAGAAGAGCTGGTGCAGGTTCTCGTCGGCTGCGACCCGCATCATCACCTCGTAGCCGGCGGGGTCGCCGATCATGCGGCCGGTGGAGCGGTGAGAGATGCGCGTGGCCAGCTCCTGCAGCGCGAGGTACACGAAGCCGTGCTGCATCGACGGTGGCGTCGGGATCTCGCCGCCCGACACCTGCACCATGCGGGCCCGCTCGAGCGCCACGGGGTCGACCGCCCGGGTGGTCATCAGGTAGCCGTAGATCGCCATCGAGTGGCGGGCCTCCTCGGCGGTCCAGCGCCGTGTCCACGTGCGCCAGGCGCCGTCGGTGCCGACCATGTCCTCGAGTGTGCGGAAGTAGTACGGCAGGTTGTCCTCCGTGAGGAGGTTCACGATGAGGGCGCTGCGAACGGCGTCGTCGATCGCGTGCCCGCCGAGGTCGGCGTCGTCGACGGTCCACTCGTGACCCGGATCGTGGTCGCGGCCGCGCGAGTACGGCACGTGCTCGTGCGGGAACCACTCCTTGGAGGTGGCGAGGTGGCGGTCGAGGAGCCGGGCGACGGTGGGTTCGAGCTCGGCGAGGAGCTCGTCGCGGGGTCGCAGGTCGGGTCGCTGGGAGGAGGAGGCGGCCATGCCGCCATCGTAGTTGCCTACCGACCGGTAGGTAGCCTCGGACGGCAGGTCCTCGACAAGACAAGTACCATACAAGTATGACGTCCGACGCACCAGCCGGGTGGGACCCGGCGCAGTACCGGCGGTTCGCGGAGCAGCGGTCCGAGCCCTTCCACGACCTGCTCGCCGTGCTGCAGCCGGCTCGGATCCGCCGCGCGGTCGACCTCGGGTGCGGTCCCGGCGAGCTGACGGCGCTGGCGCGGCGCACGCTCGACATCGACGAGATCGTCGGGATCGACCACGACCCGGCCATGCTGGCGGCGGCCGCCGAGCACGCCGGACCGGGTGTCCGCTTCGAGCCCGGCGACATCGCCGCGTGGACCGCGCCCGCTGACCACGACCTCGTGCTCGCAGCGGCGAGCCTCCAGTGGGTGCCCGATCACGCAGCCGTGCTGGCGCGCTGGACGAATGCGCTCGCACCGGGTGGGCAGCTGGCCGTGCAGGTGCCGGACAACGCCGACCAGCCGACGCACACCGTGGCGGCGGCGCTCGCCGAGCGGGAGCCGTACCGGTCGGCGTTCGGATCGGCCGGTCCGCCGCCCGACCCGGTGCGCCACCACGTGCTGCGCCCCGAGGAGTACGCGTCGCTGCTCTGGGACCTCGGATACGTCACCCAGACCGTCCGGCTCCACGTGTACCCGCACGTGCTGCCCAGCAGCCGCCACGTCGTCGAGTGGGTCCGCGGCACCACGCTCACCCGGTTCCGCCGCACCCTGCCGGCGGATCTCTACGAGCGGTTCCTCGTGGACTACGAGCGCGAGCTGCTCGCCGTGCTCGGCCGCCGCGAGCCGCACTTCTTCCCGTTCCGCCGGATCCTGCTCCTGGCCCGGCGCCCCGGCTGAGCCGACCCGCTCAGGGCGACTGCACCTCGATC
>JALOLG010000029.1 GCA_025456105.1 Ilumatobacteraceae bacterium
GGTGATGCGGCTGGTCGACGAGCTGACCGCGGCGATCGATGCGGCCGCGGCGCCGCTCGCCGAGCGGCACGCAGCCGAGGTCGCGGTGGTCGACGCTCGGGCCAAGGCGCTCGGCGAGCGCGGCAGCGGGCGCAAGCAGCTCGAGGAGCGGCACAAGCGCGAGCTGCGCCGACACCGCACCGACGAGCTGCGATCGGGTCTCGCCGAGCTGGCGGGCACCTACCGCGACGCCGCGGTGGCGGGCCGCGGCCCGCGGCCCGATGCGCTGGTGGCGGCGGTCACCGAGATCCACCGCGCGCTCGAGGCGCTCGAGCGCAACCCCAACGAGGCGCTCCTGCTCCAGTCGCTCCTCTGGTCGCTCCCCGCGCTGACGCCCGCCTGACGCCGGTCAGGACGACGGCAGGCGGCGGCCGTAGGCGGGCGGGCGGTTGCCGTGCTCGTCGAGGATGTCGAGCTCCTCGGCGACGTCCTCCACCCACTGGATGGTGCCGGTGCGCTCCATCAGGTCGGGCGACGCCGCGAGCGCGGCGATCACGCGGCCCACCGCCAGCGGCGTCTGGGCGCCGGCCAGGTCGGTGCCCCGCTTGCCCGACCACTCCTGGATGAACTCGGTGGCCACAGTTCCCGGGTAGATCACGCAGCACGCGACGCCCTTGGGCTGCAGCTCGATCGCCATGTCGGCGCTGAGACGGTCGAGGCCGGCCTTGCCGGCGCCGTACGACGACGAGAAGTGGTAGCTCTGCCCACCCGGCGACGACACGTTGAAGATCGCCGATCCGGGTGCCGCGGCGAACAGCAGCGGCGCAGCGTGCCACGACGCCACGTAGTGGGCGCGCAGTCCGATGCCCACCTGGTCGTCCCAGATCGAGATCGGGTGGTCCCAGAAGCCGCCGCCCCACGCGGGCGGGTCGGGGATCTTGTAGACGTTGTTCACCAGGATGTCGAGCCGCCCGTGGTCGTCGGCCACGCGAGCGAACAGGTCGGCGATCTGCGAGTCGACGCCGTGGTCGACCTGCACGGGCACGCCGTGCCCGCCGGCCTCGTCGACGAGTCGGGCGGTGGTGTCGATGGTGAGCTCGCCGGCCCCCGTGGAGCGACCCGTCACGTAGACCGTCGCCCCCTGCTCGCCGAGCGCGACCGCGGTGCCACGACCGATCCCCCGCGAGGCACCGGTGACGACGGCGATCTTGTCCTTCAGCTGCTGGCTCATCGGCCCGGCACCGTACCGGCCACTCGCCGACGACGGCCGATCGGAGCCACGCGGCCAGGTGGCGGCTGCCTACGCTGCGCCCATGGAGACGGGCGGCACGCCACGCGACGCGCTCGAGCGCCTCGCCGTGGCATGCGACGACGGGCGGCTCGACGAGCCGCTCGCCCGGCACGGGGTCGAGGTCGTGACCGCCTTCGGGAGCGCCATCGACCCCGACGTCGCCGCACCCCACGACCTCGACGTCGCGGTGTGGTGCGGCGGCGACGGCCCGGCCGACCTGCCCGGGCTGGTGCAGGTGCTCGCGGATGCCGCCGACCACGACGTCGACCTCGCGATCCTCGACACCGCCTCGATCGTGCTGATCAGCGAGGCCGTGACCGGCCGGCCCCTCTGGGAAGCACGACCCGGGCTGGTCGCCGGATTGCAGATGCGCTTCGTGCCACAGCGGATGGACACCGCATGGCTCCGCGAGCTCGAGCTCGAACGGCTCGCCGGGCGATGACCCCACGACGGCTCGACCGCGATCGGATCACCGAGGCGCTGCGGTCGATCGAGCTGTTCGCCGGCGACCTCGAACCCCACGCCGGGGTGACGGCAGCCGAGCTCGTCGACGACCGGCAGCGGCGCAACGCGATCGAGCGCGCGCTGATCGGGATCGTCGACCTGGCCATCTCGGTCGGCACCCACCTGCTGGCCCACCTCGGCCGCCGGCAGGCGCCCACCTACCGCGGCTCCTTCGAGGCCCTGGAAGCCGCAGGTGTGGTCGACGCGTCCACCGCGGCGACCTTCGGCAGCGCCGCCGGCATGCGCAACATCCTCGTGCACCAGTACACGCAGATCGACCCGGAGGTGGTCGCCCGCGCCGCGACGACGATGCCGGCCGATGCCCGCCGCTACGTGGAGCAGGTCGCCGGCTGGCTGCTCGACCAGCCGGCCGAGTGACCGCTACGCGGTGACGGTGGCCGGCGTCATCTCGAGCGTGAGCGACGTGAGGCCGCGCAGCATGAAGCTCGGGAAGTAGCCGTACTGGTTGTCGTCGGCCAGGCGGAACGACTCGATCCGCGCCGCCAGCTCCTGCAGGGCGATGCGCCCCTCGAGCCGCGAGAGGTTGGCGCCCAGGCAGTAGTGGATGCCCTTGCCGAACGCGAGGTGGTCGCGGACGTGGTCGCGGTCGGGGTCGAACTCGTCGGGGTGCGGGAACACCGACTCGTCGCGGTTGGCCGAGCTGAACACGATGACGATGCGCGAGCCCTCGGGCAGGGGCACCCCGCCGAGCTCGGTGTCGCGGGTGACGATGCGGAACATCCCCTGGGTGGGCGTCGAGAGCCGCAGCGTCTCCTCCACGATGCGGTCGACCCGATCGGGATCGGCGCGCACGGCGTCCCACTGGTCGGGGTGCTCGCCGAGCAGGCGCATCATCTCGGTGAGCATCTTCGTGGTGGTCTCGTTGCCGGCCACCAGCAGCTGCTGCACGATGCTCAGCATCTCGGGCATGTCGAGCGGACGACGGTCGGTCACGTCGGGATCGTCGTCGTCGATCCGGGCGTTGAGCAGGTTGGTCAGCAGGTCGTCCTGCGGCTCGGTGCGACGACGCTCGAGCTGCTCGGCGAAGTAGTGCTGGAACTCGTTGACGCCGCGCTCGGCCGCGACCCGACCATCGATGTCGAGCTGCGTGCCGATGCCGGCGATCGAGTCGTCGGACCAGCGCTTGAAGTCGGCGAGGCGCTCGTCGGGCACGTTGAGCGCCTTCGCGATCACGCGCACGGGCAGCGGCACCGCGAACTCCTCGACGAACTCGACCGAGGCGGTCCCGCCGGCGGCAGCCGCCTTGGCGACGATCGCGTCGAGCAGCTCGGTGGTGATCCGACGGATCTCGGGCTCGAGGTCGGCGATCGCCCGCGGCGAGAACGCCTTGGCCACCAGACGGCGGTAGCGCGTGTGGTCGGGCTGGTCGGCGGTGAGCATGGTGGGCACCCGCGGGTAGCCCTCGCGCATCACCTCGGCCATCTTCGCCCGGTCCTCGGCGGGCATCGGCATGCTCGCCCCGCCGAACTGCGAGGAGTAGAGCTGCGGGTCGCGCACCACCTCGAGCACGAGGTCGTGGCGCGTCACGAGGTACAGCCCGCCCAGGTGGTCGAGGCGCAGCACCGGCGCCTCCTCGCGCATCTGCGCGTAGTGCGGGAACGGGCACTGCAGCACCGTCGGGTCGAAGGGGTTGAACGTGGCCAGGTCGGTGGACATGGGCATCTCCTCGGATCCAGGGGGCGGGTCAGGTGCCGGCGAGTCGCTCGACGATCGGGGCGACCGCCTCGACCGCCGACGACCCGAACGTGACGTAGCTGATGCCGTAGGTCTCGCGACGCTCCTGCAGCATGTCGCAGATCGCGTCGACCGAGCCGACGAGGGCGTGCGGGTGCTCGCCGAACGCCTCGGGGCTGAGCCCGAACATCGGGGCCATCTTCTCGAGGGTGGCCTCGCGCTGGTCGGTGACGATGGTGAAGTACGCGCCGATCTCGATCTCGATCTGGTCGAACCGGTCGCCGGCGCCGGCCTTGATCCACTCGAGCTTCTGCGCCGTGAGCTCGGCCGTGCTGCTGCCCACACCGGCCGGGCCGATCTTGCCCGACGAGTTGTCGAAGTTGAGGCTCACGATGTCGGCCTCGCGCCCGGCGATGCCGAGCACGCGCTTGGCACCGCCGCCGATCATGATCGGCGGGCACGGGCGCTGCACCGGCTTGGGGACGCCCTCGAAGCCGACCGCGTGGACGTGCGTGCCGGTGACCTCGGCGACGCCGTCGCCGAACAGCGCCCGCAACACGGTGATGGTCTCCTCCATGCGGTCGAGCCGCACCCCGGGCGGGTCGAAGGGCACACCGATCGCCTCGTACTCGCCCTGCAACCAGCCGGCTCCGAGGCCGATCTCGAGTCGACCGTCGGAGAGGAAGTCGAGCGTCGCCAGCTCCTTGGCGAGCATCACGGGGTTGCGGTAGTCGGTGCAGAACACCCGGCAGCCGATCTTGATCGTCGAGGTCACCTCGGCGGCGACGGCCATCGCCGGGATCGGGGCGACGTCGACCACCGGGTGGTTGGTCGCAGCGAGCGCCGGCCCCGGCCCGATGACGTGATCGGACGTGTGGAACGTGGAGAAGCCGAGGGCCTCGGCACGACGCGCCTGCTCGCGCCAGTGGGCGCCCGACGTGGCGTTGTACGCCTGCAGGCCGAAGCGGAACGGGTGTGTCATGACGGGACCTCCAGGACCGTGACGGCGCCGGTGTCGCCGTTCACCTCGATGAGCGAGCCGTCGGGGATCCGCTCGGTGGCGCCGGTGGCGCTCACCACGCACGGGAGCCCGAGCTCGCGGCTGACGATGATGGCGTGGCTGATCTGCCCGCCGACGTCGACCACCACACCGCCGACGGCCATGAACAGCGGGGTCCAGGCCGGGTCGGTGAGCGGCGCGACGAGGATGTCGCCGGGCGACAGGTCGCCGGGGTCGCCGGGGTCGGTGACGACCCGGGCGCGTCCCGTGATGGTGCCGGGGCACCCGGGAACGCCTTGCAGCACCTCGCCGACGACGGCGGCGACCGCGCCGCTCTCGCCGCGGCGCTGGTACGCCGACAGCGGCGGCACCTGACCGTCGACGATGAAGTACGGCGGGATCAGATCCCAGAGCTCGAGCCAGTCGGCGTAGCGCTGGGCGAGCGTGTCGGTGAACGACGCCGGGTCGGCCACGAACGGCTCGAGCTCGTCGTCGAGGAGCATGAACACGTGGCGGGCGTCGCGCAGCGTGCCCCGCTCGGCATGACGCCGACCGAGCTCGCGGAACGCCATGCGCCCCTCGTGCACGGCCCGGATGATGTTGGTCTTGGTGCGCTCGCGGAACGCCAGCTGGTTGGCCGCCACGAGCGCCGCCTCGAACTGCCCGGCCAGCTCCTCGCCGAGCGGGGCCACCCTGGCGCGCACCTCCTCGGTGAGCGCAGCGCGCTCCTCGGCGCGGCGCTGGTTGCGGATGCGCGGCGACTCGTCGTCGCTCTGGAAGCGGACCCGATCGATGATCGCGAGCACGAGCTCGGGGCGCAGCTCCCACGTGTCGGCGCTGATCTCCCACTCGTTCGGGCCCCGCGACCCGAAGTCGACGAGGAACTGGTCGAAGCCGGCGAGGAACGAGGTCGCATCGGGCGACCCCGAGGCCCGCAGCCGCTCGAGCAGGCCCGTCACGCCGTCGTCGAACGCGGCGCTGAGCTCGGCCGAGGCCCGCACCTGGCGCGACAGCTCCCACATGGCGTAGCTCGGCTCGGCGGAGTCGACGTCGCCGAGGCCGGCGACGAGCTTCATCGGCACCGTCGGGTCGCCGATGGCCTGACCGACCGCGAACAGGATGCCGGGTGCGATGCCCGAGCCGCTGGAGGTGCGGGTGTGGCTCTCGAACAGCTTCTGCAGCATCGGCTGGGTGGTGCGGGCGTAGGCCACGAGCCCGGCGTCGTCGAGCGATGCGAGATCGGGCCGGTTCGCGCGCAGGGCGATCGTCTGGGCCTTCTCCTCGTCGAACTCGGGCCACGCGGTGGTGGACATCACCCACCCGAGGTACTCGCCGATCTTGGGCACGAGGTCGGGCCGGTCGTCGTCGGGGTGCGGCGTGTACGGCGGCACGTCGGGGTGGTCGCCGAAGAACGCGAGGTCGAGCTGCTCGACGGTGACCGCCGGGTTGCGCACGCCCTGCATGCGCACGTTGGAGAGGTTGATGTAGAAGTAGCCGCCGAAGAACCCGCACGCCTCCGGGTAGCGCTCGTCGAACTCCTCGAGCTCGTAGACGCCCTCGTTCACGTAGCCGTCGCGCCACCCGAGGCAGATGCCCTTCTCCCACGTGAACTGCTGACCGAGCGGGCTCGCCGGGGTGGGCAGCACCTCGCCGGCGTTCGACCGCGTGTAGTGCGGCCAGCGCGGGCTGGGCGGCCAGTCGGTGAACCAACGGTCCTGCATGCACTCCCCCTCGTGAGCGGGCCCGACCCCCGGGCTCCGGCGCAAACTAATCGACCGGTTAGTTTTCGCTCACATCCGGCTCGCACAGGGGAGTGCCATGACCGTCACCACGCACCACACGTTCTGCCGCATCTGCCACGCCAGCTGCCCGATGGAGGTCGACGTCGACGGCACCCGCGTCGTCGCGGTGCGCGGCGTCATGGACGACCCGCTCTTCGAGGGGTACACGTGCATCAAGGGCCGCCAGTACCCCGACCAGATGGCGAGCCCCGACCGCCTGCTGCGGCCGCTGCGCCGCCGACCCGACGGCACGTTCGAGGAGACCACGAGCGCCGAGGCGTTCGACGAGATCGCCGCCGAGCTGCGGCGCATCATCGACACCTACGGACCGCGCGCCGTGGCCAGCTACACCGGCACCGGCGGGTACCAGAACTCGGTCGCGGTGCCGATGGCCCGGGCGTTCCACCAGGGCCTCGACTCGCCCTCGTTCTACACGTCGGTCACCATCGACCAGCCGGCCAAGAGCACGGCGCCGTTCCGCGTGGGCATCTGGGAGGCCGGGTACCACAACTTCAGCGACGCCGACGTCTCGCTCGCCATCGGGTACAACCCGATGGTGTCGAGCTACGGCCCGGTCGGGGGCCTGCAGGGCACCAACCCGTTCGTGGTGATGCGCCGCAAGAAGGCCGAGGGCATGAAGCTCATCGTGGTCGACCCGCGGCGCACCGAGCTCGCGTCGTTCGCCGACATCCACCTGCAGATCCGCCCGGGTGAGGACCCCACGCTGCTGGCCGGCCTGCTCCACGTGATCCTCCGCGAGGACCTGCACGACCACGAGTTCTGCGAGCAGTGGGTCGCCGACCTCGACGAGCTGCGCGCCGCCGTCGAGCCGTACGACCCCGCCTACGTGGCCGAGCGCTGCGACATCGCCGCCGCCGACCTGGAGGCCGCCGCTCGCATGTTCGCCGCCGGGCCGCGCGGCACCGCCGGCACGGGCACCGGGCCCAACATGGCGCCCCACCCGAGCCTCACCGAGCACCTCACGATCGTGCTGAACACCATCTGCGGGCGGGTCAACCGCGAGGGCGACCGGCTCGAGAGCGGGTGGTTCCTCTACCCCGAGACGCCCAAGCGCGCGCAGGTGATCGCGCCGCGGCCGCCCGCGACCGGTGCGCCCTCGCGGCTCCGGGGTCTGCGCGCCTACCGCGGCGAGATGCCCACGACGGCGCTCGCCGAGGAGATCCTCACCCCCGGCGAGGGCCGCGTCCGTGCGCTCATCGTCAGCGGCGGCAACCCGGTGGTGGCGTGGCCCGACCAGGCGCTCACGCTGCGGGCCATGCAGGACCTCGAGCTGCTCGTGGTGATCGACCACCGCATGTCGGCCACTGCCGAGCACGCGCACTACGTGGTGCCGTGCACGCTGTCGCTCGAGCGCGCGGACGTCCCGCACCTGATGGACCGGTGGTTCCGGGCGCCGTACACGAACTACACCGAGGCGGTGCTGCCCAAGGCCGGCGACGTGTCGAACGAGTGGGAGGTGTTCTGGGAGCTGGCCCGGCGGCTCGGCTCGCCGATCCCGCTGCCCGGCGGCGAGGTGCCGATGGACGCGAAGCCCTCCGACGACGACATCATCGACCTCGCGTACGCCGGGTCGCGCATGCCCCTCGACGAGGTGCGGGCGAAGCAGCGCCAGGTGCACCCCGAGCTGGCGATGGTGGTGCAGCCGGCCGACCCCGAGTGCACCGCGCGCTTCACGGTGGCGCCGGCCGACCTCATGGCCGAGCTGGCCGAGGTCCGCACCGAGCGCACGGGCGCCGACGTCCTGCTCGGCAGCGCCGACGGCGAGTACCCGTTCCGGTTGGTGAGCCGGCGCCTCAAGTACGCGCTCAACTCGCTCGGGCCCGAGTACCCGAAGCTGGCCGAGAAGGGCACCACCAACTCGGCGTACATGCACCCCGACGACGTCGCCGAGCTCGGCATCACCGACGGCGCGATCATCGAGATCCGCTCGCCGCGAGCGGCGCTGTGGGGCGTGGTGGAGTCGGCGCCCGACGTGCGGCGCGGCGTGATCTCGATGGCCCACTCGTGGGGCGGCTCGTCGCTCACCGACGAGAAGGTGCGCGACATCGGGGCGCCCACCAACCGCCTGTCGGTCACCGACGAGGGCTACGACCCGGTCACCGGCATGGTGGTGCAGAGCGCCATCCCCGTCCGAGTCAGCGTCGTCGAGCCGGCGCCGGGTGAGCGCGAGGAGGTACCGGCGTGACGCACGTCGAACCGGCGCACCTCGCCGGCCTGGTCGACCGGCTGCTGGTGCACCTGGCCGAGGGCACCACCGACTCGGCCGAGTCCACGATGGCCGTGCCGGTGGCCGACTACCTCGACGCCGAGCGGTGGGAGCGCGAGGTCGAGCGCATCTTCCGACGCTCGCCGGTGATCACCGCGCTGAGCGCGCACCTGCCCGAGCCGGGCTCGTACCGGTCGATCGACATCGCGGGCGTCCCGGTGCTCACGGTGCGCCAGGCCGACGGCGGGGTGAAGGCGTTCGTCAACGTGTGCCGGCACCGGGGTGCGCTCGTGGTGGAGCACGGCTGCGGCGAGGCGCGGCGGTTCACGTGCCCGTACCACGCCTGGAGCTACGACACCACGGGCGCGCTGGTGGGCGTGAGCGGCCGCCAGAAGTTCGGCGAGCTCGACGAATCCACCCGCGGCCTCACCGAGCTGCCGTGCGAGGAGCGGCACGGGTTCGTGTTCGCGATCCTCGACCCGGAGGCCACGCTCGATCTCGATGCGTGGCTCGCGGGATACGGCGAGATCCTCGAGCCGCTCGGGCTCGCCGGCATGGAGGTGGTCGACGAGCGCGAGCTCGTGGGGCCCAACTGGAAGGTCGCGTACGACGGCTACGTCGACGGCTACCACCTCGACATCCTCCACCGCGAGACCCTCGGCAAGGACGTGCTCGGCAACGTCATGACCTGTGACGCGTGGGGGCCGCACCAGCGGATCTCGTTCGCCCGCCGCACCACCCACGAGCTCGCCGACGTCGCGCCCGAGGACCGCGACGTGATCACCCATCTCGCGCTCGTGGTCACGGTGTTCCCACACGTGTCGGTGGCGGGCAACACCGGCAGCGCGGTGATGGTGAGCCA
>JALOLG010000353.1 GCA_025456105.1 Ilumatobacteraceae bacterium
GCATGAACACTCCACACCTCACGAGGAGGTCGCGCATCACACGCGGCCTCGCACTGGCCTCCACCGGTGCCTTCCTCGTCGTGGCACAGATGGCGGCTGGATCGCCATCGTCGGCCCAGGTCGATGATGGAGATGCGTCGGTCGTGCTGTACCGCACCGATCCCATCCCGTTCACCCTCGACGACATCATCGGCGACGCCGACGGTGTGCGCGAGGGGACCTCGGGTGACGTGGTCATCGGTGACGACGAGGGCGAGGACACCAGCGGCAACATCGTCGACGCCAAGACCGGCGCCGTCCTGTACCCCATCGACAGCAGCTTCACCACCGACGAGCTCGACTTCTTCGGCGCCACCCCGCACCCGCGCGACGGCGTCGCCGAGGAGGGTTGGGTCGGTCCCGTCACGTCCGACATCGACGGTGTGGGCACGCTCACCGGGCTCGAGTTCTCCGATCAGGAGACCGACACCTTCAAGTCGGGCGCCCCGCTCGGCACCTGGGCCGCCGGCCTGGGCGACGAGTCGGTGAAGGCATCCACCGAGCACTTCACCGTGATGGAAGGCGTGCTGACCTGCCATCAGACGTACCCCTACGACTACTGGGAGAGCTACGAGGACTACGCCGCCGACCTCAGCGACGACGGGATCCTCAACTCCTCCGTGCCCGACACCACTCAAGCAGCGCTCGCCGGTCTCGAGCTCGAGTGCCTCGAGCTCGCCGACCCGCGCATGCTCGAGACCCTCGGAGGCGAGCCGGGCGACCTCACGATGCTCATCGCCAACGAGGACTCGGTGATCACCGACATCCTCGTCGACCCGGAGAAGAACTACTCGGTCACCAAGAAGGACGACGGCAAGCTCCTGTTCCGCTGGGGCTCGGCCGTCAAGAAGCCGACCGACATCCGGTTCCAGAAGAGCATCCCGCTCCCCGCCGAGTGGGCGCAGGTGCCCGAAGGTGAGAAGGGCTTCACGGTGACCCGGGCCGAGCTCGTGGTCCGGCACCGCATCACCAACAACCCCAACGACCAGATCCGCCCCGAGGACTGGGAGAACGAGGCAGCCATCGGCGCGCTGCCCGAGTACACGATCGGCCCGGACGGCTACTGGCGCTCGACGACCGACTGCTACGAGGGTGACGGTGACTTCATCCCGGCCGGCACCCCGCTCAAGTACCCGGTGGGCGCGATGCCCGATGTGCCGGCGAGCGACCTGCAGAAGGGGTTCACGGCGGCGTGGTACACCACCATCAACCGTGATCCGTTCCAGTGGTCGTACGAGCTGGGCCGCAGCCGCACCCCGACCGATCTGCTGGGCGACCTGCTCAGCGGGCCGCGCTGGCGGATGACCTCGAACAAGTTCGGCCAGGACCTGCCGAGCCTCGAGATCCCGATCGCCGAGTGCACGCCCCCGCCGTACCAGAAGGGCGAGATCCGCTACGAGACCGGTGAGTTCACCACCACGGTGATCAACCTCCTCGACTGGAGCGCCGCCGAGCCCCGCTGGGACGACGCCGCCTCGCCGCTCGCCTACAGCGCCGGCTGGACCCACTCGTGGGCGACCGCCGACGTGCCCGGCATGATCGTCGAGGCCGAGGACGCAGCCCGCTGCGCCAGCGTCGATGCCAACGGTGACTGCGTGACCGATCTGGGCACCACCCTCACCGACGACTTCGACGTCTCGTTCTACGTGAAGGGCGACCAGAAGCCGCTGCAGGTGTTCGACGTGCAGCTGATCCTCGAGTACGAGTCGACCGGCACCACCGAGGCGACGCTCGACTTCGGCGACGCACCCGACGCCTACGGCACGTTCCTCGACTCCAACGGAGCCCGCAGCATGGTCGACGCCGTCGAGGGCCCGTACCTGGGCACCTCGGTCGACACCGAGCTCGATGCGATCGAGCCGCTCAACGGCATGAGCGACACCGGTGACGACGGCGTCGAGCTCTCGACGCTCGGCATCGGCGCCGCGGCGTACGCCGCCCCGACGATCGTCGGTGACGGCTACGTGAACGGCTGGATCGACTTCGACAACAGCGGATCCTTCGACCCCGACGAGCAGGTGCTCACCGACGTCACCAGCAGTGGCCCGGTGCGCTTCACCGTCCCGAGCGACGCCGTCGCCGGCGCCTACACGTTCGCCCGCTTCCGGGTGGACGACGAGCCCGGCGCCGGCCCGATCGGCATGGGTGGCATCGGCGAGGTCGAGGACTACGTCGTCACCCTCGTGACGACCGACCTCACGCCCGTCGCCCCGTTCGTCGTGACCGAGCCCGACATGGTCGTGCTCGACGCCTCGGTGCCCGCGGGTGTGACCACCATCGACGTCGTCGACGACGGCACCGTGCCGTTCGATGCGACGGCGGTGATGGTCGAGCTGCGGGCCAGCGGCGCCACCGTCCCCGGTGACGTCACGGCGCTCGAGTGCGGTGGCGACGTGCCGGCGGTGGCCGACCTGGCCTTCCGTCCGGGCGCGGCGACGTACGCCTCGGCGATCGTGCCGGTGAGCGACACCGGCGACATCTGCCTCGACGTGTCGAAGCCCCTCGGGCAGCTGACGGTCGAGGTCGTCGGGTACGTGCCCGGCCTGGGGACGTTCGATCCCCTCGGCAGCGAGCGGGTGCTCGACGGCGTCACCCTGGCGGCCAGCCAGCTGCTGACGGTGCCGCTGCCCGACATGCCCGGTGCGACCGGCTACGCCGTGACGGTCACCTCGAGCCAGGCCAAGGGCCGTGGCGAGGTGAGCGTCGTGACCGGCGGTCAACCCGGGCTGCCGATCCTGTCGACCGTCCCGGGTCGTGACGCCACGGTGCTCACCGTGGTGGCCGGTGCCGACGTGGCGATCACGTCGACCGCAGCGACCCGCATCACGGTCGACGTGCGCGGCGTGTTCACCGGCCCCGTCGACCTCGCCTCGGCGATCCTGTCGAACGGCCGGATCGGCGTCGGCTCCACGGTGACGATCCCCGCCGGGACGATCTCCGGATCCTCGGCGCTGCTCGGCCTGCGAGCCGTCGACGGCGACGCCGCCGGTGTCCTCACGGTCAAGAAGACGGCCACGGCCGGATCGGTGCTCATCGACCCGACCAAGGACGTCGTCATCTCGACCACCGCTGGTACGACCCTCGTGGTCACCCGGCTGGCGGTCATGTCCTGATCCCCTGATCGGGGCGTCCCGACTCGGTGGCCACCGGGCGGGGCGCCCCGTCGGCGTCCACCAGGAGGTTCCCCATGAGGCGCCTGACCACCCCCCTCCTCGTCGTCGCGCTGGTCCTCGCGGCCTGCGGCGGCGACGACGAGTCGTCGTCCTCCACCGTGCCCCCGACCGCCCCGGTCGTGACCACCGCAGCACCGGCTCCCACGACGCCGGTCGCGACCGAACCGGTCACCACCGAGCCGGTCACCACGGAACCCGAGGACACCGCGGTCCCCGAGACGGCGCCGGCGCCGCTCGTGCCGACGCTCGAGATCTCCCACATCACCCCCGACCCCTCCACGATCACCGTCCTCGCCGGGCCCCTCACCGAGGACCGACCGGTGCAGCGTGGTGACGGTCGTCAGGTGTCGCAGGGCCAGACGTTCGCCGTGCCCTCCGACGTGCGCCTCGCCGACGTCACGATCGAGGTCGTTCCCGAGGAGCTGGTCGACGAGGGCACGCCGCTCGTGCTCCAGGTGTACGAGGTCGGTGACCCGGTGGCGTCGCTCCCGTCGGTGATGGTGACCGAGGTCGTGCTGCCGACGCTCATCCCGATGCGGGCCGGCGAGCCCGCCTACCTGACGTTCGCCTTCCCGCCGCTGCCCCTCGCAGGAGGTCGGCAGCACGCCGTCGTGCTCGGGCTGGGCGACGGTGCCCCGGCGACGACGCTGTTCGTGCAGCACGCGTCGTCGGACACCTACGCCGACGGTGTGCCGATCCGCTTCGAGGGCTCCGGCTGGACGGTCGATCGGATCGGGCCCGACACGGCGTTCTCCGTCACCCTCGTGGATTGACCGGGTTCAGCGCTCGCTGACGGTGACCTCGACCATCAGCTCGTCGGCGAGCTGCTCGAGCGCCGCACGGACCTCGGCGCGGCTGCCGGCAGCGGGAGCGCGCAGCGAGGCCGACGCCTCGAACAGCGTGCCGCCGGCCATCGGCGCCTCCCTCGTGGCGGTGTGCAGCTCGTCGATGCTCACGCCGTGATCGACGAGGACCTTGGTGATCTCCCGCACGAT
>JALOLG010000030.1 GCA_025456105.1 Ilumatobacteraceae bacterium
CGCAACCCGATCTCGAGGCCCTACTCGCCCGCGCCGCCCTGGTCGTGCAGCCGTCGTTGGAAGAGGGCTTCGGGCTCCCCGTGGCCGAGGCGATGGCAGCCGGCATCCCGGTCGCCGTGAGTTCGGGCGGCTCGCTGCCGGAGATCACGCGCGGCACCGTGCCGACGTTCGACCCGACCGACGTGTCCGCAATCGCCCACGCGATCGACGTGGCAGCGCAAGCACCGCCGCCAGCTGACCTGCCGTGGGCAGCACCGGTCGACCTCGCGGCTGCGATGCACGAGGCGGCGCTGCTCGCCCTCGAAATCGTCAGGAGCAGCGATGGCCGCGCGAACAGATGAGCGGCTCGTAGGCTGGGTGGCTGTTTGGTTCGGGAGAGGAGTGGCTGGTGCCGCGAGCGTTCATCACGGGGATCACGGGTCAGGATGGTCAGCATCTGGCCGAGTTCTTGCATGGCAAGGGCTATGAGGTGTTCGGGATGGTGAAGGGCCAGAACAACCCGCGGATGTCGCAGGTGGTGGAGGAGTTCCCGTTCGTGCAGCCGGTGCCGGGGGATCTGGCGGATCTGCCGTCGTTGGTGAAGGCGTTGGAGATGGCCCAGCCGGACGAGGTGTACAACCTGGGGGCGATCAGCTTCGTGGCGCTCAGCTTCAATCAGGCCGAGCTGACGGCGAACATCACCGGGTTGGGGGTGCTGCGCATGTTGGAGGCGATCCGCATGGTCGGGGGGCACACGAACAACCCGATCCGGTTCTACCAGGCATCCAGCTCGGAGATGTTCGGCAAGGTGCGCGAGACGCCTCAGACCGAGCTGACCCCGTTCCACCCGCGGTCGCCGTACGGGTGCGCGAAGGTGTTCGGTCACGACATCTGCGTGAACTACCGCGAGTCGTACGACCTGTTCGCGTGCTCGGGGATCTTGTTCAACCACGAAGGGCCGCGGCGCGGCCTGGAGTTCGTGACCCGCAAGGTCACCAACGCGGTCGCTCGCATCAAGCTCGGGTTGCAGTCCGAGGTGGTGCTCGGCACGCTCGACACGAAACGTGACTGGGGGTACGCGGGCGACTACGTCGAGGCGATGTGGCTCATGCTGCAACAGGACCGCCCCGACGACTACGTGATCGCCACCGGCGAGACCCACACCATCGCCGATCTGCTCGACCGGGCGTTCGCCGCGGTCGGCATCGACGACTGGCACCCCTACGTGCGCCAGGACCCCAAGTTCATGCGACCCGCCGAGGTCGACCTGCTCATCGGCGACGCCACCAAAGCCCGCACCCAGCTCGGCTGGACCCCCAAGGTCGACTTCGACACCCTCGTCACCATGATGGTCGAACACGACCTCCAGCTCGAAGCCACCAAGCACGGCATGCCCGTGCCCGCCCGAAGCTGAGGGATCAGGACTCGAACGGCATGTCGGTGATGGCCTCCATCACCGAGTCGGGGTCGGGCTCGGCGCCGGCTGCGAGTCGCGAGCGGAGCGACAGCGCGAACACCAGCACCGCGGCCAGGCCCGACACGACCAGCCCGATCTCGATGCGCCGGAAGAGCTGGTCGCTCGACACCCACGTGCCGATCACGAACGCCACGAAGGCCAGCACCCACCCGAGTGCCACCATCCGGTGGCCGCGCAGGGCGATGACCGCCTGCGCGGTGGCGAGCGCCATCATGTAGCACGCGCTCGACACGGAGAGCATGGCGAGCGTCTTGCCGGAGAGGTCGGCGTCGAACATCACCTCGATCACCGCAGGGCCGATCACGAGCGCCGCCAGGGTGCCGATGACACCGACCGCGATCACCAGCACGGCGAGCCGCTTGAAGCCCTCCCGGAACTCGGCCAGCTCGTTGCGGGCGGCGAGTCGGGAGAGCTTGGGCAGCAGCGCCGCCTGCACGGCTTGGAACATGAACAGTGGGATCCGGGCCAGCAGCACGCCGTACGCGAACTGGCTCACGAGCTCCTTCTCGGACTCGTCGGCGAGGATGTTGGCGGCCACGACGCCGGCGTTCAGGAGCGTGGCGGCGAAGACCGATCCGATCAGGAGCCAACCCAGGTTGGGGGTGACCTCCTGCCAGGTCGACTCCGGGCCGGGCTGGGTGCTCAGCCGACCGCGGGCGAGCAGGTAGAAGACGGCGAACAGCGGGGCGACCGCGACGGCGAGCCCGTACGGTCCCGCGGCCGTGACACCGACGATCGCGAGCAGCACGCACAGGATGATGCGGATCACGCCGTCGGACGCAGTGATCACGGCGTACGCGTGGAAGCGCCCCGTGCCCGAGCAGATGCCGCGACCGATGATGGCCGGGGCGTACGCCAAGAACGCGATCGCCAGGCTGGCCGTCATCGCCCAGTCGCCGTCGAAGTACTCGCTCGTGATGATCGGGCTGAGCGCGATCACCACGAGCAGGACGAGCCCCGCCAGCATGCTGCCGAGCTGGCTGATGCGGTGCACCACCGGTCGGCCGCCCTCGCCGCGCGCCCGGCGGTGGCTGAGCGCACGTCCGAGCTCCTGCTCGAGTGGCAGGTAGAAGCCGGGGGCCAGCGTGAAGATCGCGAACCACAGCGCTGAGATCGGGGCGAACTCCTCGTCGCCCCCGAGCGCCTGCTTGCCGACGATGAAGAAGGCGTAGCTCGCGACGCCCGCGACCAGCAGTGCGACGCCGACCGGGATGGTGCCGTCGGGGAGCGGCGCACGGCGCGAGGCCACGGGCTGGGAGGCGGACGCAGACACCAGGGCCGTCAGGGTACCGGCTCGATCGTGGCCGGAGCGGGAGCCCGTCAGATGCGGTCGGACCGGCGGCGGGCCTCCAGGTAGGCCATCACGCCGAGGCCGACCACGACGTACCCGGTGTCGCGGGCGAGCCGCGACGCGGTCCGCGCCGAGCGGTCGACGAGGCGCACGGCATCGAGGCGCGAGAGGTCGAGGTCGGTGAGGTCGAACGCCGGGAAGGCCGCCACGACCACGACGGTACCGGGCTGACGGGGTGTCGCGGAGCGCCGCCGCTAGCCTCGATCCATCGTGGAACCGGCCCAGATCAGCGATCCGCCCGTCGTGGCGGTCGTCGTGGTCCATCTGCCGGGGGAGTGGTTCGACGAGACGCTCGCGGCACTCGCTGCCCAGGACTACCCGGTGCTGCGGTTCCTGTTCCTCGTCACGGGGCGGGCCGACGACGAGCACCTGGCCGAGACCGAGGCGCGCATCCGGGCGGCGCTGCCGGGAGCGTTCGTGCGCCCGGTGGGTGGCAACCCCGGCTTCGGCGCCACGGCGAACGAGGCCCTGCGCCTCGTCGAGGGCAGCAACGGGTTCTTCCTCGTGTGCCACGACGACGTCGCTCCTGCTCCCGATGCCGTCTCCCAGCTCGTCACCGAGCTGGTGCGCTCGAACGCCGGGCTCGTCGGCCCGAAGCTCGTCGAGTGGGACGACCCGCGCCGCCTCCAGCACGTCGGCCTCGACCTCGACCGGTTCGGCGAGATCGACCCCATCGTCGAGCCCGGCGAGCTCGACCAGGAGCAGCACGACGCCGTGCGCGACGTCTTCGTCGTGCCGTCGGCGTGCTTCCTCGTGCGAGCCGACCTGTTCCGCACCCTCGGCGGCTTCGACCCGTCGATCGACTTCCACGGCGACGACGTCGACCTCTGCTGGCGGGTGCACGCATCGGGCGCACGCGTCGTCGTCGTGCCCGACGCACGTGTCCGCCACCGCGAGCTGCTCGAGGAGCGACGCGACGATCTCCCGCACGGGGTGCTGCGCGCTCGCCACCGCATGCGCAACGTCGCCACGCTCACCGGGCGGTCGCGCCTGCTCGGACGGTCGCTGCAGCTCGTCCTGCTCACCGTGGTCGAGCTCGTCGTCGGGCTGTTCACCGGGCGGTTCGGTGAGGCGGTCGCGTCGGCTCGGGGCCTGCTGTCGCTGGTGCTCCACACACCGGCGGTCCTGCGTCGCCGGCGTCTCGCACAGGCATCGCGCGTGGTGCCCGAGCGCGAGATCCTCGGGCTGCAGGTGCGCGGCAGCGCGCGGCTCGCCTCCTACCTCCGCGGCTGCGAGACGGCCACCTACGTCACCGACGGCGCCCCGGTGCGCCGCTGGCGCACGGCCTCGTACGGGCCGCTCCTGGCGTGGTTCGTGGTGCTGACGGCGCTGGTGATCGGGAGCCGCTCGTTCATCGACCGCGGTGTCCCCGCCGTCGGCGAGCTGCTGCCCCTGCCGCCCGCCGGTGACCTGGTCGACGCCTATCGCTCCGCCTGGGACGACCGCGGCGTCGGTGCCACCGCGCCGGTGCCCACCGGCTGGCTCACGGTCGCGATGGCGATGGTCGCCGGGCTCTTCCGCCCCGACCTCGCGATGACCCTGTGGGTGCTCGCCCTCGTCGTCATCGGCGCCGCCGGCGTGTGGCGCCTCGGCACGGTGTTCCCGGTGACGCGGGCTCGCATCGGCGTCCTCGTGGTGTACGTGGGCACGCCCCTCGTGCCGGGCGTGCTCGGTACGGGAGACCTCACGGCACTCGTCGTCTATGCGGTGCTCCCGTGGCTCGTGCACCTCGCTCGGCGGGCCGCGGGCATCGACACGGCCGATCCCGACATGGCCGACGTCGATCTCACCGACGGCGTCGTCCCCGTCGTGCGTCGCTCGTGGATCCGCTTCGCTGCGGGTGCGACCGTGCTGCTCGGTGCCGCCGCGGCCGTCGCGCCCGTGGCCGTGGTGGTGTGGCTGGTGGCGGGTGTCGTGCTCGCGGTCGCGACGCTCATCGCCCGTGCGTCGGTGCGCGTCGCGGGTGCGATGGCCGCGCTGACGGCGGTGTCAGTGGTCGGTGCTGTCGTGGTGAACCTCCCGTGGTCGACCACCTGGTCGTGGTCGTCGCTCATGGGCGCCCAGGTGGCCGGTGGGCGCGGCGACGGCATCGCCGAGCTGGCGTCGTTCTCGATCGACGACCAGGTCTTCGGGTTGCTGGCGCTCGCGCTGTACGTCCCGCTGCTCGCCGCCGTCGCCATCTGCCGGGCGTGGCGGCTGTCGTGGGCGGTGCGTGGGGCCCTGCTGGTGGTCGTGTTCCTGGGGCTCGCCGTGCTCGCCGACCAGGACCTGCTCGGCATCGCCGCCCCGCCGCCGCACGTGCTGCTCGTGCCGGTCGCGCTCGGCCTCGCGCTCGCCGTCGGCGCGCTCGTGGGCGGGCTCGGCGTCGACGTGCTCGGGCGCGGCTTCGGCTGGCGTCAGCCCCTGGCGCTCGCTGCGGCAGCGGCCGTCGTGGTGGGGGTCGTGCCGGCCGCGGTCGCGGTCGGCGACGGCCAGTGGGGCGCGCCGCGCACCACGGTGCCGACGTTGGTGGCCGCGTCGCTCCCGGCCGACCCGGCCGACGGCGACTACCGGGTGCTCTACCTGGGTGATCCGAGGGTGCTTCCCGTGCCGGGCACGGAGTACCGCGACGGCATCGCCTACGCGCTGGTCGACGACGGTCCGCTCGATCTCACCGATCGGTGGACGGTGCCGACGACGGCGGCCGACGACGCGATCGTCGACGCGCTGGATCGCATCGCCGACGGCTCGGTGTCGCGTGCCGGGAGGCTGCTGGCACCGCTCGGCATCCGGTACGTCGTCCTCCCCGTGGTCGATGGCGTCGCCTCGACGGCCGCCGATCCCATCCCGGTCCCCGTGGGGCTGGTGGCGGCGATCGGCGATCAGCTCGACCTCGGCCAGACGTTCGGCCCGCCGACCCTCGAGGTGTTCGTGAACCGGTCGTGGTTCGCGACGACGGCGCTGCTCACCGGCGAGAGCGCGGCTGCCTCGACCGCCTCGGAGCCCAGCGAGATCGTGCAGAGCCCGGTCACCACGTGGCGGCCCCTGTGGGTGGGCGCCGACCGGTCGCCCGGTACGCCCGGCACGTCGACCGAGCCGGTCGGACCCGGGACCGTGCACCTCTCGATCGTCGACGACGACCACTGGGAGGTGCTCGTCGACGGGACCGCCGCCGCGGACCGCACCGGGTTCGGCATCACCCGAGCGGTCGACGTCGGAGCCGATGGCGTGGCCTCCGCCCGCTACGACGAGCCGGTGTCGCGAACCGTCTGGCTGGTGCTGCAGGCGCTCCTGTGGCTGCTCGTGCTCGTCGCTGCCAGCCGCGCCCGATCGCCGTTCGACCGCCGTGGCCGCGAGCCCGTCGACGACGAGACCCTGATCGATCTCGGTGACGGGCTCGACGAGGCCGGCCGCCCGGCCGATCTCGATCCGCTGCTCGTGGCCGGCCGCTCGTCGGGAGACGAGCCGTGAGCCGGCGCGTCCCCGCCGTGGTCGTCACCGTCGTGGGTCTGGCGGCGCTCGCGATCGTCGGCGCGTCGTCGCCCGAGCCCGAGGTGCCCGTGTTCGCCGAGAGCGCGGCACCGTGGATGCCGGCCGTGCTCCCGGCCGGTGGGCTCACCGAGAGCTGGTTCTGCCCGGGCGTGCCGGCCACCGGCGAGGAGGACGTGGGTGGTGAGGTCGTGCTCGCCAACCGAACCGACCAGGCCGTGGGCGCGCGCGTCGAGCTCATGAGCGAGGCAGGCCAGGGCCCGGTGCTCGAGGTCGAGGTACCCGCCGGTGGCCGCTCGGTGGTCGACGTCGACGCCGCGCTCACCGGGCGCTTCGTCGCGGCGGTGGTCGAGGTCACGGGTGGTGGGGTCGTCGTGGAGCAGCGTGCGCTGCACCCGGCAGGCTCGGCCGTGTCACCGTGCGCCAACAGCACCTCGGCCGAGTGGTACTTCGCCGACGGCTTCACGGTGGGCGGCAGCGTCAACCAGATCGTGCTCTCGAACCCCTTCGACGACCGTGTCATCGTCGACGTCACCTTCGCCACCGCCGACGGCTCGCGCAGCCCGGCGGCCTTCCAGGGCTTCCCGGTCGCACCTCGCAGCGTCGCGGTGCTCGACTTCGGCGTGGCCGGCGCCGGTGCGCAGGGCGAGGACCTGCTGGCGGTGTCGGTGCAGGCCGCACGTGGCCGCCTCGTCGCCGGCCGGGCGCAGCACTTCCTCGACGGCGGCCGACTCGGCTACACGATGCAGCTCGGCGCACCAGCGCTGCGCGACCAGTGGTGGTTCGCCGACGGCGCCAAGGGCCCCTCGGTCAGCGAGCGCTTCAGCCTCTACAACCCCACCGACGCCGAGGTGGAGGTCGACGCGATCTTCCTGGGCGTCGCCGAGTTCGCCGAGGTGCCCACCATCGTCGTGCCGGCGCAGCAGGTGGTCGCGTTCGACCCCGGCACCGTCGCGACGTTGGCCGAGGGCGCGCACTCGGTGGTCTTCAGCACGCTCGACGACCCGTCGATCGTGGTCGAGCGAGCCGTCACCCGCACCGTCGACCAGCTCCCGTCGACGACGGTGCTGCTCGGCGCGCCGCCGCGCGCCGACGGCTACGTCGCCACCACGTGGTACCTCGCGGCCGGGGTCGAGGAACCCGGCAGCGGCGCACTCGTCGTCTACAACGTCGACAACTCCACCGGAACGCTCACCGTCGAGGCGATCCGCCCGGAGGGCGCCGCGCCGGTGCCTGGCCTCGAGGCGGTGCCGCTGGGGCCGAACGCACGGGTCGAGCTGCCCCTCGACCGACCGGAGATGGCAGGGGCCATGCTCGTGGTGCGCTCGAGCAGTCGGATCTTCGTGGAGCGATCGCTGCCGTCGGGGGTCGACGGCGGGCGCAGCGCCAGCTGGGCGCTGCCGGAGGGCTGACGTGGACCTCGCTCGCGTCGCCGTGGTCGTCGCGGTCGTCGTGGTGGCGCTCGCCGTGGCCGCGACGATGCGCCGCCGCCGGCAGGCCGACGCCCCCACGCAGGTGCGCCACCAGCTGCCCGAGCAGCTCGACCGATCGGACTTCCCGCGACCCGACGCGCCGTGGCTCGTGGTGGTGTTCTCGTCGACCACCTGCAGCACCTGCGCGGATGTGGTGCGCAAGGCGCAGGTCCTCGAGTCGCCCGAGGTCGCGGTCGTCGAGGCGTCGTACCAGGAGCAGCGGGCGCTCCACGATCGCTACGCCATCGACGCCGTGCCCGGGGTGGTGGTGGCCGACCGTGACGGGGTCGTGCAGGCGTCGTTCCTCGGGCCGGTGACCGCGACGGACCTGTGGGCGGCGGTCGCCGGCGCCCGTGGCGACGACGCACCGAGCTGCTGAGCTCAGTCGGGCATGCCCCGGACGTTCATGGGCTGCTCCGCACCGGCGACGCCGCTCTCGGCGAGGCCCTGCTGGATCAGCTTGGCGACGGTGGGCCCGTCGATCGTCTCGTGCTCGAGCAGCGCCTCGGCGATGAGGTCGAGCCCGCGCCGGTGGCGCTGCAGCAGGTCGCGCGCCCGGGCCTCTTGCTCGGTCAGGATCCGGGCGATCTCCTCGTCGAGGAGCTTGGCCGTGTCGTCGCTGTACTCGCGGCCCGAGGTCATGAGGTCCTCGCCGAGGAACACCTGCTGCTGGCTGGCCCACGCCATCGGCCCGACCCGCTCGCTCATGCCCCACTCGCGCACCATCCGGCGGGCGATCGCGGTGGACTGCTCGAGGTCGTTGGCCGCGCCGCTGTTGATGTGGCCGAACACGATCATCTCGGCCACGCGGCCACCCATCGCCTTGCAGATCGTGTCCTCGAAGTACTCCTTCGAGTAGGTGTGCCGCTCCTGGGGCAGGCTCCACGTGACGCCGAGCGCCATGCCGCGCGGGAGGATGGTCACCTTGTGGAGCGGGTCGCCGTGGGGGAGCACGGTCGCGAGCAGCGCGTGCCCTCCCTCGTGGTAGGCGGTGGCGCGCTTCTCCTCGGCGTTCATCACCAGCGACTCGCGCTGGGCACCGAGCACCACGCGGTCGCGGGCGTTCTCGAAGTCGATCCGCTCGATCTGCTTGGAGTGGCGGCGCACGGCGATCAGCGCGGCTTCGTTGACGAGGTTCGCGAGGTCGGCGCCGGCCATCCCGGGGGTGGCCCGTGCCATGGTCGACAGGTCGACGTCGGACCCCATCCGCTTGTCGCGGCAGTGGACCTCGAGGATCGCCTTGCGCTCCTCGTACTCGGGGAGCGGCACGACGATCTGGCGGTCGAACCGGCCGGGGCGCAGCAGCGCCGGATCGAGGATGTCGGGCCGGTTGGTGGCGGCGATGATGACGATGCCCTCGGAGGTCTCGAACCCGTCCATCTCCGACAGCATCTGGTTGAGGGTCTGCTCGCGCTCGTCGTGCCCGCCACCGAGGCCGGCACCGCGCTTGCGCCCGATGGAGTCGATCTCGTCGATGAAGATGATCGCCCGTCCCATCTTGCGGGCCTGCTGGAACAGGTCGCGCACCCGGCTGGCGCCGACTCCGACGAACATCTCC
>JALOLG010000354.1 GCA_025456105.1 Ilumatobacteraceae bacterium
GATCGCGTCCGGATCGCGGGCGGCACGACGCTCGTCGAGGCAGAGCTGCCGACACCCGACGACATCGTGGCGCTGGCGTTCGACGAGGTGCGGCTGGCCGCCGTCGGTGCCCCCACGGTGCTCGTCTACCTGCTCGAGGTGCTCCGACTCGTCCGCGACTCGCTCGACGACGGCGATCACGCTGATGCGATCCGGGCCCTCACCCGACAGGCCGCGCTCGTCGCCGAGGTCGGCGAGCGGTCCGACCTCCCCGATGCCGACCACGAGCGCGTGAGGCTGGCCTACGAGCAGCGCTTCGGCTGATCCGTCGGAGCAGATCGGCTGGGCACCCGCGGTGTCAGCCCACCCGGTACAGGCGCCACTCGCCGTCGATGCCCTTGAGGGTGTGGGTGCCGCGCTCGGCCGTGGTGATGTCGCTGCCGAGCAGCATGTCGCGCACCGTCGACGACACGAGCAGCTCACCCTCGGCGGCCGCCTGCTCGACCCGGGCGGCGATGTTCACGCACAGGCCGGTGATGTCGCCGTTGCCGAGCACCTCGATCTCGCCGGCGTGGATGCCTGCGCGGATCGTCAGCCCGAGCTCGCGGAGCTCGTGAGCGAGCTCCTGTGCGTACCGCACCGCTCCGGACGGCGTGGGGAACATGGCCAGGAGACCGTCGCCGGTGTTCTTCACGAGTCGTCCGGAATGTCGATCGATGAGGCGCGTCGCCAGCCGGTCGTGGCCTTCGACGGCCTCGCGCCAGCGCGCATCGCCGAGGCGGCTCAACGTCTCGGTCGAACCCACGATGTCGGTGAACAGCACTGCGGCGAAGCGCCGCTCCTCCACCATCGCGACCGGCCGACCGGTGACGCGCTCGATGATGGGATCGACCACATCGCGCCAGTTGGGCATCAGCCAGCAGTAGTGGTCGTCGCCGTCGATCTCGAGGTACTCGGCGTGCGGGATCAGCCGGGCGAGCACCCGGCCGTGACCGACGTTCACCACCTGGTCGCGGAGGACGTGGACCACGGTCGTCGGGCTCGAGATCAGCTCGGGTGAGCTGCCGGCCGCGATGACCGAGACGACGCTCTCGAACTGCCGCTGGAAGTCGGCGTGCGTGGCTGAGAAGCGCTGGAACCGCCCGGTCCAGCGCACGAACGCCTCGTTGTCCCGCTGGCTCGGCGCGATGTAGTCCACCATCACTGCCGGGTCGACGCCCCAGGTCTCGACGATGCGCGCCCACCGGGCGAGCGACTCAGGGGTGGTGGTGATGGGCGGCTCTCCGAGTGCCCGGATCTCGTCGGCCCGATCGATCGGCGCGAACGAGTTCACCACGAACAGCCGCTCGACCCGCTCGGGGTGGCGGACGGCGAAGTGCTGCGCCATGAGCCCGCCCTCGGACATGCCCATGATGCTCGCCCGCTCCAGGCCGACCGCGTCCATGACGGCGGCGATGTCGCCCAACCGCTGGTCGAGCGTGGGGTGCTCCTCGAAGCGGTCGGAGAGGCCGATCCCTCGCTTGTCGAACGCCACGACTCGGAGGTGGTGACCCATGTGCTCGAGCACCCGCCGGTAGAGCTCGCTCTCCCAGGCGAGCTCGATGTTCGACACGATCGGCGGGATCAGCACGAGCGGCGGGCCGTCACCCCAGTCGTGGTAGGCGAGGTGCAGCGAACCTGCCGTCGCGAAGCGGGTCTCGGGGATCTGCACCCAGCCAGTCTGGCCCACCGCAGCCGTCGGCCCGACCGGGTTCCCTGACTGCCGTCGTCGGCGGACGCGCTCCGCGTCGAGCTCGTCGGTGCCACCATCGTCGTCTGACGACCGGTCGCCGCGACCCTGGGCGAGCACACCGGCCTGACTCCACCCATCGTCGACTCCGGGGGCCGTCGGACGCGATGTCCGATCACCGCCGGTGGGTCCGGTCACGGCTCCCTACGGTGAGGGCATGTCGTTCCGCATCGAGCCACTGCCCGTCGCAACCGCGAATCGGCTCCGCGAGGCGGCGACGCTCGTCCGGGTCGCCGACGAGTGGCCCGGTGCGCCCTGTCGCGCGTGCCTGCGTGACGCCGAGGTCGGCGACGAGCTCGTGCTCGTGTCCTTCGACCCGTTCGACGGCTGGGACGCGGCCGAGGTCTCGCCCTACCGGTCGCCGAGCCCGATCTACCTCCACCGACGTGACTGCTCGGCCGAGGTCGACAGCGCTCCGATCCCCGATCAGCTCGCCCGGCGCGTGCTGTCGGTACGTGCCTTCGACGACCGGGCGATGATGCTCGAGGGGTGCGTGGTCGACGGCGCCGATCTGGCGACGACGCTCGAGGAGCTGTCGGAGCGAGCAGGCGTCGCGCGGATCCTCGTGCACAACGCCGGCCCGGGCTGCTTCGCTGCGAAGGTCGACGTGCGACCGACCAGCGCAGCACCCCGCTGACGGCGCTGACCCGTTCGCCGTCGAGCGCGCGAGCAGATCGCCGTCCTCGGGAATCCGTCGCCACGGTGCCCATCTACGCTGCGCCCCGGAGGCATGGCCGTGACCGGGGCGATCCGCACGCCTGACCAGCGCCTGCGCGTGTTCATCTCGTCCACGCTCGGCGAGCTGGCGGAGGAGCGTCGTGCCGCGCGCACCGCGGTGGAGCAGCTCCGGCTCACCCCGGTGATGTTCGAGCTCGGCGCGCGGCCTCACCCGCCGCGCGCGCTCTACCGCTCGTACCTCGAGCAGTCCGACGTCTTCGTGGCGATCTACTGGCAGCGCTACGGCTGGATCGCACCCGACATGGAGATCTCCGGGCTCGAGGACGAGCTCGTGCTGTCGCACGGCATGCCCCGCCTGGTGTACCTGAAGCGCCCCGCGACCGACATCGAGCCACGACTCGCGGAGATGCTCGCCCGCCTGCAGGACGAGGACTCCGTCTCCTACCGACCGTTCGAGACGACGAGCGAGCTGCACGACCTCGTGCTCGACGATCTCGCCCTGCTCCTCGCCGAGCGCTTCGACGGTGGGCGCGCCGCGACCGGGCCAGCCGCACCCGCCACGCGCGCACGACACAACCTGCCCGCGCAGAC
>JALOLG010000355.1 GCA_025456105.1 Ilumatobacteraceae bacterium
AGGTACACCTTCTCCTTGCCGACCTCGGTGGAGTACAGCGGCGGCTGGGCGATGTACACGTAGCCGGCCTCGACCATCTCACGCATCTGACGGAAGAAGAACGTGAGCAGCAGGGTGCGGATGTGGCTGCCGTCGACGTCGGCGTCGCAGAGCGCGATCACCTTGTGGTAGCGGCACTTGCTGACGTCGAACTCGTCGCCGACGCCGGCACCGATGGCCGTGATGAGCGCCTGGATCTCGTTGTTCTTCAGCATCTTGTCGATGCGGGCCCGCTCGACGTTGAGGATCTTGCCGCGGATGGGCAGGATCGCCTGCGTGCGCGGGTCGCGGGCGTCGACCGCCGTGCCACCGGCCGAATCGCCCTCGACGATGAACAGCTCGCTCTCGTCGGCGACGTTGCTCGAGCAGTCCTTGAGCTTGTCGGGCATGCCCGCACCCGACAGCGCCGTCTTGCGGCGGATCGCGTTGCGGGCGTTCTTGGCGGCGACGCGGGCCTGCGCGGCGGCGATCGCCTTCTTCACCACGCGGTTGGCCTCGGTGGGGTTCTCCTCGAGCCACTCGGCGAGGCGCTCGTTGGTGGCCTTCTGCACGAACGACCGCATCGGGACGTTGCCGAGCTTGGCCTTGGTCTGGCCCTCGAACTGCGGCTCGCGGAGCTTCACCGAGATGATCGCGGTGATGCCCTCGCGGATGTCCTCACCCGTGAGGTTGTCGTCTTTCTCCTTGAGCAGGTTCTTGGCCCGGGCGTACTTGTTGATCACCGAGGTGAGGGCCGTCTTGAAGCCCTCCACGTGCATGCCGCCCTCGATGGTGGAGATGCCGTTGGCGTAGCCGTGGATGCCCTCGTGGTACCCGGTGTTCCACTGCATCGCGATGTCGAGCACCTGGCCGTCGGCGTCGGCGTCCTCGTACTGGCACACCTTGGTGAACAGCGGCTCCTTCGACGCGTTCAGGTGCTTCACGAAGTCGACGAGACCGCCCTTGTACTGGTACGTGACCGACTGCTCGCGCCCGGCGCGCTCGTCGGTGAACACGATCTCGAGTCCCTTGTTGAGGAACGCCATGGTCTGCAGGCGCTCGAGCACGGTGCGGGCCACGAACTCGGTGCCCTCGGCGGTGAAGATCGTCGGGTCGGGCCAGAACGTCACCGACGTGCCCGACGCCCGCTTGGCCGACTTCGGGGTGGCGCCGACCTCGACGATCTTGCCCTGGGGCTTGCCGCCCTTGGCGTACTCCTGGTGGTAGCGCTTCCCGCCGCGGTCGACCTCGAGCACGAGGCGCTCGGACAGCGCGTTCACCACGCTCACGCCCACGCCGTGCAGACCGCCCGACACCTTGTAGCCCTCGCCGCCGAACTTGCCGCCGGCGTGCAGCACGGTGAGCACCACCTCGGCCGCGCTCTTGCCCTTGTGCGGACCCGACGGGTACGGGTCGACCGGGATGCCGCGGCCGTCGTCGTCGACCCGGCAGCCGCCGTCGGCGAGGAGCGTGACGCCGATGCGGGTGCAGTACCCCGCCATCGCCTCGTCGACCGAGTTGTCGACGACCTCCCAGATCAGGTGGTGGAGCCCTTGCAGGCCGGTGGACCCGATGTACATGCCGGGCCGCTTGCGGACCGGATCGAGACCCTCCAGCACCTGGATGTCCTTGGCGCCGTAGCTCGGCGTCCCGGTGGTGTCACTGGACACGCGTACCTCGATGTGTGGTGGTGGGGAGCGGGCTTCCGCGCCCGTGTGAACGGCCTGGTTCGGCGCACGACGAGGTCGGAAGGATGGGTGTCAGTCTACCAGTGGGGTGTGCCGTCGACGGGCGACTCGCACCTCGATCCGGTCGACCTCCACCCCGGCGTCGGCGGCCAGCCGCTCCCGCAGCGAGCCCGACAGGAACTGAATCTGCGTGGCCCACGCACCGTCGTCGACCTCCACCACGAGCACCCCGCCGTCGAGCTTGAGCGGTCGTGCGTGCGCGGCCACCTGCGGGCCGACGATGGCGTCCCAGCGGCCGAAGAGACCACCGACCTGCCGGCGGTCGGGACCGCGCAGGGAGCGCACGACGTCGTCGAGTGCGTCGGTGATCGGGACGGGGTCGCGACCGGCCATCGGGGTCAGTCTGCCTCGCCGGCCGTGCCGTCCGCGCCCGCCTCGGCGGTCGTGTCGCCGACGACGGTGCCGTCGCGGATGGTGAGGATCCGATCGGGATGCGCTGCCGTGGGCAGACCGCCCGCCGTCGTGATCACCACCTGCCCGGCCGGCAGGTGCCCGAGCAGCGCCGCCGCCCGGCCCGGATCGAGCTCGGAGAGCACGTCGTCGAGCACCAGCACCGGCACCGAGCCGGTGCGATCGGCGACCAGCCGGTGCGCCGCGAGCCGCAGCGCCAGCGCCAGCGTGCGCTGCTCGCCCTGTGACGCGTGGGTCCGAGCGGGCAGCCCGCCCACCTGCAGCTCGAGCTCGTCACGGTGCGGACCGACCGTGGACACGCCCCGGCGCAGGTCGTCGGTGCGCGCCGCCGCGAGCGCCGCCGCCAGGCCGGTGGAGCGCCACGCCGGGGCGTAGGCCACCGCGGCAGCGCTCGGCACACCCGCGAGGTCGTCGTACGCACGGGCGACGGCCGGGGCCAGCAGGTCGGCGAGCGCGGCGCGGGCCACGCCGAGCTGCTCGCCTGCCGCGGCGAATCGGGCGTCCCACACGTCGAGCGTGGTGACGATCTCGTCGCTGGCGCGTCCGCCGGCCTGCTTGAGCAGGGCGTTGCGCTGGCGCAGGATGCGATCGATCTCGAGCCGCAGCGCGTCGTACTTCACCGCGAGCGCCACCAGGGTGTCGTCGAGGAAGCGCCGGCGGTCGGACGGACCACCCTTGACCAGCACGAGGTCGTCGGGCGAGAACACCGTCACCCGCACCGTGCCGAGCAGATCGCGCGCCCGACCCAGTCGCTGGCGGTTGACGAGCACGCGCATCCGCCCGGCCCGCACCAGCTCGATCTCCACCGTCGACGACCGACCGTCGTCGTCGACCACCACCGCGCGCAGCACGGCCG
>JALOLG010000356.1 GCA_025456105.1 Ilumatobacteraceae bacterium
CACCACGATGCTCGTGGGCAACCCGCACTTCCCGTGGCAGGGGGCGCTGCGGTTCTACGAGGTGCACCTCACCATCCCGGGCGAGCTCGACGTGTACGGCGCGTCGCTGCTCGGCTCGCCCGCGGTGAACATCGGCTTCAACGAGCACGTCGCGTGGTCGCACACGGTGTCGGCCGGCAGCCGCTTCACCGCCTACACGCTCGACCTGGTGCCCGGTGACCCCACCTCGTACGTCTACGGCGACGAGGTGCGCCAGATGACGTCGCGCGAGGTGACCGTGCCGGTGCGGCTCGACGACGGCACCATCGACGAGGTCACCCGCACGATGTGGTCGAGCCACTACGGCCCGATCATCGACTTCCCGGGCGTCGGCTGGACCGACACCACCACGATCACGTTCCGCGACGCGAACGCCGACAACGACGAGCTCATCCCGCAGTTCGCGGCGATGAACGCCGCCACCTCGATGGACGAGCTCATCGACGCCCACGCCACCTGGCAGGGCATCCCGTGGGTGAACACCATCGCCGCCTCCGCCGACGGGCGCATCTGGTACGCCGACACGTCGGCCACGCCGAACCTGTCGCCCGAGGCGATCGCGGCGTGGGAGCAGGCGATCGTCGACGACCCGATCACCAAGCTCGCCGCCGACAACCGGGTGGTGCTGCTCGACGGCAGCGACCCGCTGTTCGAGTGGGTCGACGCCCCCGACGCCCGCGACCCGGGCGTGGTGCCGTTCTCGGCGATGCCCCAGCAGGAGCGCACCGACTACCTCATGAACGCCAACGACCCGTACTGGGTGGCCAACCCGGCTGAGCCGCTCACCGGGTTCTCGCCGCTGCACGGCCGGTCGGAATCGCCGCTGTCGCCGCGCACCCGCGGCAACATCACCCAGCTCGAGGTCGACACCGGTGACGCCGGCGACGACGGCCTGTTCACGAGCGACGAGCTGCGCGGCTCGGCCCTCGGCAACCGGGTGTTCACCGCCGAGGCGCTGCTCGACGAGGTGCTCGACGTGTGCCGCAGCGCCGACGCCGCGCTCGCGCCGAGCTGCGACGTGCTCGCGGCGTGGGACCGCCGCGTCGACCTCGACAGCGTCGGCGCCGCCCTCTGGCGCGAGGTGATCGAGTCGTTCAGCGGTGCCGACCTCGTCGGGGCCGGCGCGCTCTGGGCCACGCCGTTCGATCCCGCCGACCCGCTCGGCACCCCATCGGGGCTGAGCCCCACCGCCGACATCCCGGGTCGCCTCACCGCCGCCGCCGACCGCCTGCGCGCCGCCGGGTACGACATCGACACCCCGCTCGGCGACATCCAGTTCGCCGACCGTGGCGGCGAGCGCATCCCGGTGCACGGCGGCTCGGGAGCGGAGGGCGTCTCGAACGTGGTGGGCTTCGGCACGAACACCACCACGAGCGAGGAGGGCGTGCCCCGCGGCACGGTGGTGGAGGGCTCCCGGAACCTGACCGACCTCGGCTACCCGCTCGCCAACGGCACGAGCTTCGTGTACCAGCTCGAGTTCACGCCGGAGGGACCCGTCGCCGCCGGATTCGTCACCTACGGCCACACCGGCGACCCGACCAGCCCGTTCTTCTCCGACGACACGCGCCGGTTCGCCGCCAAGGACTGGCGCCCGTTCCGGTTCACCGACGACGACATCGCGGCCGACGCCGAGCTGCGCGAGTACACCGTCGAGGAGTGAGCAGCGTGGCGCGATGACCCTGCGGATCGGCTTCCTGGGCGCCGGCTTCATCAGCCGGACCCACCGGTGGTTCCTCCGGCGCACGCACGTCGATCACCGCATCGTCGCGGTCCACGACCCCGACCCGGCGCGTGCGGCGCACCTCGCCGAGCGCACCGGCGCCGAGGTGGTCGACGAGGACCGGCTGCTCGACTCGGTCGACGTCGTGTTCGTCACCACGTGGACCTCCGAGCACGAGCGGCTCGTGCTCGAGGCCGCCCGCCGCGGCGTGGCCGTGGTCTGCGAGAAGCCGCTCGCGTTCGACGCCGAGGGCGCCGCCCGCATGGCCGCCGCCGTCGAAGCCGCCGGCGTGGCGAGCCACGTCGGGCTGATCCTGCGAGCCATGCCCCAGGTGCTGCTCACCCGACACCTCCTCACCGAGACCGCCGCGGGTCGGCCGCTCACCATCGCCTTCCGCGACGACCAGTTCATCCCCGTCCAGGGCTACTACGACTCCACCTGGCGCGCCGACCCGGCTCGTGCCGGCCGCGGCACGCTGCTCGAGCACTCCATCCACGACATCGACGTGATCGCGCAGCTCGCCGGCCCCGTCCGACGCGTGAGCGGGGTCGTGCGCGAGGTGCACGGGCTCGACCGCATCGACGACCTCGCCGTCGCCCGCCTCGATCTCGACACCGACGCGGTCGCCACCCTCACGTCGATCTGGCACGACATCGTCGAGCGCCCGAGCCAGCGCCACGTGGAGGTGTTCGCCGAGCGGCTCGTGGTGACGCTCGACGGCACGCCCGAGGGCGTGCTCACCTGGCAGCACACCGGCGAGTCCCCGCAGGCGCTCCAGGGTCGTGCGCTCGCGGAGCGGTGCGCGGCGCTCGGCCTGGGCCGCGCCGCCGACATCGTCGAGGTCGGCACCGGGGCGATGTTCAACCCGCTCACGCCGTTCCTCGAGGCGGTGCGCGACGGGACCCCGCCGCCGCTCCCGCTGCGCTCGGCGGTGGATGCCCACGCCGTGGTCGACGCCATCTACCGCTCGGCCGACCTGGACGGCGAGACGGTGGAGGTCAGCGGCCCGAGCTGACCCGGTGGGCGCGCAGCCCGTCGACGAGGATCCGGTTGAAGCGCATCACGAGCTCCTCCCGGCTCGCCGGCTCGCGACCCTCGAGCTCGTCGAGGTGGAGCATCGTCGGGTGCAGCACCAGCAGGCCCTGCATCGCCGACCAGGCCAGCTTCGACGCGACGGACACGTCGACGTCGAGGTGCTCCGCCTCGCACAGCGCGGCGACCGTGTCGACCAGCACGGCGTACGCGCGCAGCCCGGCGGTCTGGAGGCGCTCCGACCACGTCGTGGCGGAACATCACCTGGCAGTGCGCCGGGTACGTGGCGCCGATCGACACGTAGGCCTGGCCCAGCGCCATGAGCCGCTCGGCCGGGTCGTCGTGACGCGCCACCACCTCGCCCGTCACGTCGGCGAGGTGCTCGAAGCCCTCGATCGCGAGCGAGGTCAGCAAGCCGGTCACGTCGCCGAAGTGGTGCGCCGGCGCGGTGTGCGACACGCCCGCGCGCCGGGCGACCTCGCGCAGGCTGAACCCACCGAGACCACGCTCGTCGATCACCTCCACCGCGGCCCGGCGCAGCGCGGTGGGCAGGTCGCCGTGGTGGTAGCGGTCGATCATCCCGCACAGTCTCTCCGGTGGCATCGGGCACAGTCTCCCCGGCCGATCTTGACAGTGTCAAGGCACATCTTTACAGTGGCAACATGACCACGACCACCCCCCCGGCTCCGACCCACGTGGACCCACCACACGTCCCCGACGCCGTCCACCGCCGTCGCTGGGCGGTGCTCGCCGTCGCCTGCCTCGCCGTGTTCATCACCGTCCTCGACGGCACGATCGTCAACGTCGCCCTGCCGTCGCTCAGCCAGGACCTCGGCGCCTCCACCCGCGAGCTGCAGTGGATCGTCGACGCGTACCTCCTGGTCTTCACCGGCCTGCTGCTGGCGGCCGGCGGGCTCGGCGACCGGTACGGGCGCAAGCGGGCGCTCATCGTCGGCATGGTCGTGTTCGGCATCACCTCGGCGTACGCCGGCTCGGCCGGCAGCGCCGGTGAGCTCATCGTCGGGCGGGCGCTCATGGGGATCGGGGCTGCGTTCATCTTCCCGGCCACGCTCGCCATCGTCACG
>JALOLG010000031.1 GCA_025456105.1 Ilumatobacteraceae bacterium
CCCGGCGACGCGGAGCTGACGATGATCGCCGCCCGGCGCACCACCGTCGAGTGGGTCCTGCGCAGCGTGGCGCTCGAGCAGCCCGCGGTCACGATCCGCACCGGCGTGGGCGCTGCCGGGCTCACCGGTCGCGACGGCCGAGGCGACGGCGTGCTGCTCGACGACGGCACCCGCCTCGACGCCGATCTCGTCGTGCTGGCCGGTGGTCGCCGGTCGTCGTTCGACGACTGGTTCACCGCGATCGGCGGGCGACCCGTGCCCGAGGAAGTCGAGGACACCGGCATCGTCTACCTGTCGCGCTTCTACCGGCTGCGCGACGGCCACGAGCCGCCGCCGCGCAGCGGTCTGATCGGGGGTGACCTCGGCTACCTCAAGTGGGGTGTGTTCATCGGCGACAACCGCACGTTCTCGGTCACGCTGGCGATCCCGTCCGACGATCGCGAGCTGCGCCGGCGCCTCGCCGACCCGACCGCCTTCGACGAGACGGCGCGCCACCTCGTGGCGGCCGCCGACTGGCTCGACGGCCGATCGGAGCCGCTCCACGCCGACGTGCAGACGATGGGCGGCCTGCTCAACCGCTGGCGCGACCTCGTGGTCGACGGGTCGCCGGTGGTCCGCGGCGTGGCCCTCGTGGGTGACGCCGCCGTGTGCACCAACCCGCTCTACGGCCGGGGCTGCAGCACCGGCTTCTGGTCGGCCGTGCTGCTCGCCGACGCCCTCGCCGCGCACCCCGACGACGTCGATGCCGCGGTGCTGGCCCACGACGCGGCCCTGCGCGAGCACCTCCGGCCGTGGTACCGCTCCACCGTGGTCCAAGATGCCGAGGCCCGCCGCGTGGCCGCTGCGCTGCTCGCCGGCGACGATCCCGACGGCGACACCTCCGACCCGCGCACGTTCATGCGCGCCGTGTTCCGCGACGGCCTCGCGCCGGCGATGCGCACCGACCCGGTGGTGCTGCGCGCCGTCGTGCGCCAGATGAACCTGCTCGCGCCACCCGACTCGCTCACCGAGGACGCCGAGGTGGGCGCTCGAGTGCTGCAGTGCTACGAGGCCCGTCACACCCGCGAGCCGGAGCCACCACTCGGACCGACCGACCGGGCGACGCTGCTCGCCCTCCTGGACGCCGCGTGAGCCGCCGATCGAGCGCCCGGATCAGCCGCCCGCGACCGCCGGGATGATCGACACCGTGATGCCGTCGGCCACCGGCGTGTCGAGCCCCTGCAGGTACCGCACGTCGTCGTCGTCGACGAACACGTTGACGAACTTGCGCAGCGAGCCGTCGTCGTCGAGCAGCCGGTCGCGGAAGCCCGGGTGGGCGCCGTCGAGCGACGCGATCACGTCACCCAGCGACCCGGCCGCGACCTCGACCTGCTTGGCACCGCCCGAGAGCGGACGCAAGGTGGTGGGGATGCGCACGGTGACGGCCATGCGCGAAACCCTACCGGTGGAGTCAGCATTCACACGCACGCCGGGCCGGCCGTGAAGGTCCTCGCCGCGGTCGACAAGTTCAAGGGCACGGCCACCGCCCCCGAGGTCGCTCGCGCGATCGGGCACGCGTGCTGGACCCTCGGGCACGACTGCGTCGAGCTGCCCCTGGCGGACGGCGGCGACGGCCTGCTCGACGTGTACGGCGGCCCCAACCGGCGCACGACGGCGACCGGGCCGCTCGGTCGACCGGTCGAGGTCGAGTGGCGCCTCCAGCGCGGCACGGCGGTGATCGAGACGGCGCGCGTCGCCGGGCTGGTGCTCGTCGGCGGGCCCGACGGGAACGATCCGCTCGGCGCCACCACCACCGGCGTGGGCGAGCTGATGCTGCAGGCGGTCGCCGCCGGAGCCCGGCGGATCGTGGTGGGACTCGGCGGCTCCGCCACGACCGACGGCGGGCTCGGCGCCGTGGAGGCCGTCGGCTCACCGGCGCGCCTGCGCGGCGCCGAGATCGTGGTGGCCTGCGACGTGAGCACCCGCTTCCGGGACGCGGCGCGGGTGTTCGCGCCGCAGAAGGGCGCGACCCCGGCCCAGGTCGACCTGCTCGCGCGCCGGCTCGACCGGCTCGCGCAGCGCTACCGCACCGAGCTGGGCGTCGACGTCGACGCGCTCGAGCACGCGGGAGCGGCCGGCGGGCTCGCGGGTGGGCTCGCCGCGCTGGGCGCTCGGCTCGTGTCGGGGTTCGACCTCGTCGCCGACGACGTCGACCTGGTCGACCACCTCCGCGCCGCCGACCTGGTGGTGACCGGCGAGGGTCACCTCGACGCCACCAGCTTCGAGGGCAAGGTCGTCGGTGGCGTGGTGGAGCTCGCCGCCGAGGTGGGGGTGGACGTGCGGGCCGTCGTCGGCGACGCCGACCCCGACGTGCGCGACCGGATCGACCTGGTGACGCTGGTGGAGCTGGTGGGCGCCGAGACGGCGTGGCGCGAGCCGCTGCGCTCGATCGAGGCGGCGACGCTCAGCCTGTTGTCGCGGTCGGCACCGACGACCCGCTGACGGCGGGCGCGGTGACGCCCGGTGCCGCCACGGTGGTGCTCGGGTTGAGCTCTTCCAGCGTCTTGCCGGCCTTGTCGATGCCGAGCATCAACAGCACGTCGCCGTCGGCCTCACCCGACTCGGTGGGTGCCGGCACCGTGAGCTCGGAGATCGAGGTGACCCCGCCGACCGAGCGGCCCACCGATTCGGCCACCGCGAGGGCCTGGGGGTTCGCGGCGTTGTAGTAGATGACGGTGGTCTCGGCCTGCCCGAACGCCTCGGAGCGGTTGGTGGGGTCACCCATCGTGAACCCCACCGCCTCGAGCGCCCGGGTCATGCCTGCGGCCGCGCCGTTGACGTTGCTGGCGTTGGCCACCTGCACCTGGGCGCCCGTGGTGACGAGCGGCGGCGCCGTGGTGGTCGTGGTGGTGGTGTCGAGCGGGGTGCTGCCGCCGGGCGCGGTGGAGTCGACCGGGACGCTCGACGTGCCGCCGTCGCCACCGCTGCTGGACTCGCCGTCGTCGTCGCTGATGGCACGCAGGATCAAGAACCCCGCCACCACGGCGATGACGGCGAGCACGATCGTGAGCACGCCGCTGACGGGGGCGCCACCCTCGCCGGCTCGGGTGGTGCGGCGCTGGGGACCGGTCTCCGGGCCGTCGGGCATGTCGGTCATCGGATCGCGCCTCCCTGTGCGTCGGTGCCCGAGTCGAGCCGCTCGCGCAGCCGGCGCACGCGCTGGCGCTGCAGACGGCGGACCACGAGCGGGTCGTGGGCCAGCGCCTCGGGCGACTCGATCAGGTCGTTGAGCTCGGCATAGTACTGCTCGGTCGAGCACTGGAACCGGGCACGCAGCGCGGTGTCCTTCGGCTCGTCGAGGTTCCACCAGGTGCGCTCGAACTCGAGCATCGCCCGCTGCCGCTCCGTGATCACCCGCACAGCGTGGCCGCGCGCCACCTCGCGTTACAAGCACCCTCGCGACCGGCCGGTAGCGTTCCCCGTCCGTGGGTGACGAGGCAGCGGTCGCGGCGAAGCCGTTCATCATCGGCGTGGCCGGTGGGTCGAGCTCGGGCAAGACCACGATCACCGAGCGGCTCGTCGAGCTGTCGGGCGCCGAGCACCTGTCGGTGATCGAGCTCGACTCGTACTACGTGGCCCGGCCCGACGAGCCGTTCGAGCAGCGCGTGGCCGCCAACTACGACCACCCCGACGCCTTCGACTGGCCCCTGCTGAACGACCACCTCGCCGCGCTCGCTGCCGGCGCCACCGTGCCGATCCCGGTGTACGACTTCTCGGTGTACGACCGATCGCCGGAGGTGCGCCTGGTGCGGCCGAACCCGATCATCGTCGTCGAGGGGATCCTCGTGCTGTGGGAGCCGACGCTGCGGGCGCGCTTCGACCTCAAGATCTTCGTCGACACCCCGGCCGACCTGCGCCTGATCCGACGCCTGCAGCGCGACGTGGCCGAGCGGGGCCGCACGCCCGACAGCATCATCGGGCAGTACCTCGAGACGGTGCGGCCCGCGCACGACCGGTTCGTGGAGCCGAGCAAGCGCCACGCCGACGTGATCGTGCCCGACGGCGGCATGAACCGCCCGGCCATCGACGTGCTGCTGGCCCGGGTGCGCGAGCTCGCCGGAACCTGACGGGCGACACCGCACCACGGGGCGCCTACGCTGGTGCCGTGGTGGGCGTGCTCGACCTCGGGATCGACCTCGACGCCTGGCCGTGGATCTGGCTGGGTCTCGCCGTCGTGTTCGCCCTGGTCGAGCTCACCGTGCTCGGCGGATCGTTCGTGCTGCTGCCGTGGGCCGTCTCGGCGTTCGCGGCGTCGCTGCTCGCCTTCTACGACGTCCCCGTCGAGATCCAGTGGATCGTCTTCGTGTTCGGCGGCGCTGCGCTGTTCGCCGCGTTCGTCCGGTACGGCAAGAAGTTCGTCGGCGACAACGAGCTGCCGCCCGGCGTCGGCGCCGACCGCGTGATCGGCCTCACGGCCATCGTCACCTCCCCCATCGAGCCCGATGACACCAACCGGCCCGGTCGGGTCGCGATCGGCAGCGAGACGTGGGGAGCGATCACGGCCGACGACACCGTCGTCGCGGTGGGGGCGAAGGTTCGCATCACCGCGGTGCAGGGCACCAGGGTCGTGGTCGAACCGCTCCCCGCTGCGACCCCGCCCCCGTCGCCACCGCCACCACCGCCCCCAGGAGGCACCCCATGAGCGTGCTGGTCATCATCCTCGCCGCGTTCGTCATCGTCGGCATCGCGTTCCTCATCGGCGCCGTCAAGATCGTTCGCCCGTACCAGCGTGGCCTCGTCGAGCGGCTCGGCCGCTACAAGGCCACGCGCGGTCCCGGGTTCAACCTGATCATCCCGTTCATCGAGACGATGCAGCTCATCGACATGCGCGAGCAGGTGGTCGACGTGCCGCCCCAGGAGGTGATCACCCAGGACAACGTCGTGGTGTCGGTCGACGCGGTCGTGTACTACGAGGCCACCGACCCGCAGCGCCTGGTCTACAACGTGGCCGACTTCTTCACCGCCATCACCAAGCTGGCCCAGACCAACCTCCGCAACGTGATCGGCGACCTCGAGCTCGACAAGGCGCTCACGTCGCGCGACTCCATCAACGCCCAGCTCCGCGAGGTGCTCGACGACGCGACCGACAAGTGGGGGGTGAAGGTGGTGCGGGTCGAGATCCAGCGCATCGACCCACCACCGGAGGTCGTCTCGGCCATGCACGCCCAGATGCGCGCCGAGCGCGACCGCCGTGCCACGGTCACCGAGGCCCGCGGCTACCAGGAGGCCGCGATCGCCCGTGCCGACGGTGAGCGCCAGTCGATGGTCCTGGCCGCCGAGGGACGCAAGCAGTCGGCCATCCTCGACGCCGAGGGCGACGCCCGGGCCACCGAGCTGCGCGCCCAGGCCGAGAGCCTCCGCCTCCGGCTGATCGGCGAGGGCGAGGGCAACGCGGCCAAGGCGCGGCTCACCGGCATCAAGGATGCGGCAGCCGACGAGCAGGTGCTCACCGTCGAGTACCTCACCACCCTCCAGCGCATCGGCGACGGTCGCGCCACCAAGCTCGTGGTGCCGGCCGACTTCGCCGGCATCACCGGGCTGGTCACGGCACTCACCGAGTCCGCCCGAGGTGCCGACGGCGACGACGAGCTCCGGCCGCGCGGCGGTCTGCCCGTCCCCAAGCGCGAGGAGCGCATCGAGCTCGGGGACGGCCGGTGAAGATCTCCGAGGCGCCGCCCGCCGGGTGGTACCCGGACCCGAGCGGTGGCGTCCGGCTGCGCTACTGGGACGGCACCGACTGGACCGACGAGTTCCGCGCCCGACCCTCGTCGGGCATCGCCGCCGACATCGCCACCACGGCCATCGCGCCCGGCGATGTGGTCACCTACGGCACCGACCTCGGTCGCGCCGGTCTGCAGCAGCTCGCCGCACGCCGCGCCGACACCGACGTGATCGTGTCGTCGGTGCGCCAGGCCACTCGCGAGGAGATCGACCGCGCGAACCTGCTCGCCCAGCAGCGCATCCGCGACATCCGCCGCGAGGTGACGCCCATCGTCAGCCAGTACTCGAACCGCGTGTTCAACCTGCTCCGTCTGATCGTGGCACTGCTGTTCGTCGCCTTCATCGCCTGGCTGATCTTCCAGGCGGCCGCGTCGCAGAGCCTGTTCGACTGGATCGGCGACCGCATCGACGACCTCACCGAATCGGGCTGACGTGGTCGCGTAGGGTTCGCCCTGCATGGCCGACCCGACGCTGCCGATCCTCGGGTTCCGCTTCTTCGCCAGCGAGCGCGACGAGCCCCGCGCCTGGCGGGTCACCGACGCCATCACGTTCGTCACGTCGCTGCTCGCGCTGCTCGCGATCACCGCCGCGATCGACCCGCTGCCCGGCATCGTCGACGCCCTCGACGCCCTCATCGCGTCGATCCCCGGGTTCCTCGACGGCTTGTGGCAGGCGATGGCCGATCTCCTGCTCCTCGCGGCGGCCGTGGTGCTGATCGTCTCGCTCGTCCGGCGGCGCTTCTCCGTGGCGCGCGACACGGTCGTCGGGATGGCGATCGCCCTCGGGGTCACGATGCTCGCCGCTCGCATCGGGACGGGTTCGTGGCCCGAGCTGTGGGCCCCGATCCGCGATGCCGAGGCCTCGACCGCCTACCCGCAGGTTCGCCTGGCCGTGGTCGCGGCGGCGATCCACACGGCGCGGCCACACCTCTCGCGGCCGGCCCGACGCCTCGGCCGGTGGGTGGTGCTGCTGGCTGCGGTCGCGCTGCTGGCACTCGGCACCACGAGCACCCTGGGCGTCATCGCCGCACTGCTCGTCGCATCGCTGAGCTCGTCGCTCGTGCACCTCCTGTTCGGCAGCTGCGCCGGTCGACCGAGCATCCCGGAGGTGCGCTCGTCGCTCGCCAGCCTCGGCGTCGAGGTCGCCTCGATCGGGGTCGCGCAGCGCCAGGAGGCCGGCTTCTTCCTCGTGGACGCCACCGAGACCGACGGCACGGGGCTCACCGTGAAGGTGTACGGCCGCGACGCTCACGACACCGCGCTCGTGAGCACGATGTGGCGCACGATCTGGCTCCGCGAAGGTGGCGCACCGATCAGGCTCGGCCGCCAGCAGCAGGTCGAGCACGAAGCGCTCCTCACCCTGCTCGCCGCGCAGGCAGGGGTGCGCACCGAGGCGATCGTCCTGGCCGGCGAGACGGTGACCGACGACTCCCTGCTCGTCACCCGGCGTCGCGGCACGCGCATCGCCGAGGGCGACGCACCCACCGACCGCGCCGTGGCCGCCCAGGTGTGGGACCTCGTCGACCGCCTGGGTGCGGCCGGCATCGTGCACGGCCGGCTCGACACCGACCACCTCACGCTCGACGACGGCCAGCTCGGTCTCATCGACTTCCGCGCCGGCACGACATCGCCATCGCCGGCCGAGCGCGGCACCCAGGACGCTCAGGCGATGGTGACGACGGTCGCCATGCTCGGCGTCGACGACGCGGTCGCACTCGCCGTCGAGCGCCTCGGGACCGAGCGGGCGACGGCCATCGTGCCGTACCTCCAACCTGCTGCGCTCACCGCCGACCAGCGGCGTCACCTCAAGGACTCCGACATCGACCTCGATGCCATCCGGCGCGCGCTGTCGGCGGCGTGCGGCATCGAGGCACCGAAGCTGATCCAGCTGCGCCGGATCACCTGGGGCACGGTGCTCCAGGTGGTGCTGCCGGGTCTGGCGATCCTCGCGCTGATCTCCGGGCTCGCCGACATGGATCTCGAGCAGGTCGTCGACGAGATCCGCACCGCCGTCTGGTGGCTCGTGCTGCTCGGCTTCCTGCTCGGCCAGGTGCCCCGGTTCCCGCAGGCGCTGTCCACGCTCGGTGCCTCGCCCAAGCCCATCCCGCTCGGCCCGCTCTACGCGCTGCAGCTGGCGGTGTCGTACATCAACCTCGCGATCCCGTCGTCGGCCGCACGGGTCGCCGTCAACATCCGGTTCTTCCAACGGCACGGGGTGCCGCCCGGCGGGGCGATCGCAGCCGGCGCGGTCGACGGCTTCGCCGGGTTGGTGGTGCAGGCGCTGCTCCTCATCACGCTGCTGGTGTTCAGCCCGGCATCGCTCGAGCTCGACCTGAGCGGTGCGGCCGACGGCATCGGCACCATCCTCGTCATCGTCCTCGTCGTCGCGCTCGTGGCGGTGATCGCCGTCGTGGTCGTGGGCAAGCTCCGCCGGTTCGTGATGCACTGGGCCCGCCAGGTGCTGGGCGAGGCCCGTCAGGTGGCGGTGATCCTCCGCCAGCCACGGCGCCTGCTCCTGGTCTTCGGCGGCAACCTCGCGGCGGAGCTGATCTTCGCCCTCACGCTCGGCACGTTCGTGGCGTCGCTCGGCTACCACGTGCCGTTCGCCGAGCTGCTCCTCATCAACATCACCGTGAGCCTGTTCGCGGGCCTGCTGCCGATCCCGGGCGGCATCGGCGTGGTGGAGGGTGGGCTCACGATCGGCCTCGTCCGGGCCGGGATGCCCGAGGAGGCCGCGTTCGCGGCGGCGATCATGCACCGCATCGCCACGTTCTACGTGCCCCCGGTCTGGGGCTTCTTCGCGTTCCGCTGGCTCGAGCGCAACGAGCACCTCTGACGATCGTCAGCGTGTGGGCGCCCGGCGCACGTCGCGCCGGCGACCCGTCCGCCGCACGGCCGCAGCCGAGGCGCCCCACCACCGGCCCGAGCATCCGAGTGACGGCAGGGACCGCCGCCCAGGTGGCGACACCAGCGAGGATCGTGAGCACGAACGCGAGGCCGCTCTCACTCGCCGGACGGGGACCGAACGCGGGAGCGGAGGTCGACGACACCGCTCCTGAAGCGGTGTCGTCGATCAGTGGCGCCCAGTCGAAACCGTGGAGGACTCGCCACACGTCGCGGCTCCCTCAGACGCCCGCCTCCGCACGCCGAGCGTCGACGAGCCGACTCACGAGCGACGCTGACGGCGGCTGATCGATGGGGAACCGGAGTGCACCCTTCGACGCGGTCAGCCCTTCGAGCTCATCGGCGGACATGGTGGCGAGGATCTCCCCGCTGTGCGGCAGATAGCTGAGCCAGCTCCTCGCGGCGGAGAAGCCCGCCACCGGCTTGCCGCCGAGCCTGAACACGGGAACGCCGTAGGAGAGACCCTGCTCGGCTTCGGGGATCACGGCGGCGATGCTCTGCCTCAGGCGTTCGAGGGTCGAGCGCCTGGGTTCGTCGAGCTGCGCGAGGTAGTCGTCGATGTCGTCGGCGCTCATCAGCGCT
>JALOLG010000357.1 GCA_025456105.1 Ilumatobacteraceae bacterium
CAGGAGCTCGACGGACTCACCGTCCTCTCGGTGGTGCACGGCCGCGCCAAGGTCGACAAGGCCGAGACGCTGACCCTGCTCGCCGATGACCGCCCCTTCGAGCCCGTCACCCAGCAGCGCGCCACGCGCGACCGCGACGATCGCCCGCGTCGCCCGCGTCGCGACGACCGTGGGGAGCGCCGAGGTGGCGACCGTGGCGATCGTGGTGACCGCAGTGAGCGTGGCGGCCCCCGCCCCGACGGCGGCGATCGTCCGCGCCGGGAGCCGTCGGAGCGCCGCCCCCGCCGCGAGCGGCCCTCGTTCACTCCCCCGCCCGAGCTGCCCCAGCGCCCGAAGCCCAAGCGCCTGCGCCCCGGCACGACGCACCGCACCGAGGTGCTCGCGTCCGTGCCCGAGGAGCAGCGGCCGATCGCAGAGCTGGCGCTGCAGGGCCTGCCAGCGGTGCGCCAGCGCGTGCGCGAGCACAACGCGCAGCTGAGTGCCGAGGGCAAGCCGCCGATGCCCGAGGCGACGATCCTGAAGATGGCCGAGGACCTCCTGCCCCGCTTGCGCGTCGCGGACTGGCTCGATCGGGCGGAGGCCGCGGAGCGCCAGCTCGAGCACCTCGACCTGCGCGACCTGCGCAGCGTGGTGGTCGGCGCCGACGACCCGATGGTGGCGCGCGACGAGTCCACGCGCGAGCTCGCCGGACGCCTCAAGGCGGCCCTGGTCACCAAGCAGGAGCACGAGCTGCAGCTGTGGTTCGGCGACATCGATGCGGCACTCGGAGTCGGTCGTGTCATCCGTGCGCTGCGCCTGTCGTCGCAGCCGCCGAAGGCGGGCGTGCCCTTCCCCGCGGAGCTCGCCACCCGGCTCACCGACGCCGCCAACGGATCGCTGCTGCCCACCGACGGTCCCGATCGCTGGTCGGCGGTGCTCGAGGCGGCCGCCTTCTCCCCGGTCCGCGGCCAGATCGCTCCCACCGAGCGCCCCGCGCAGGCGAGCGACGAGCTGCTGGCCACCGTGCGCCGGCTGGCACCGGCGCTCCCTCAGGTCGCCACGCTCTTCGGCATCGAGGTCGCCGCCAACGCGGCGATGCCCAAGCCGCTGCGGCCGACCCCGCGCCCGAAGCCGGCCAAGGCGGCGCCGGCGCCACGCGGCTCGACGCCACCGGCCGATCCGGCTCCGAACGCCGACTGACGGGTTCGCTGCGCCGACGGGCGCGTCGCTACCGTCGGCCACCATGTCCGAGATCGTCACCTACGAGACCCGCGGGCGCGTCGCGCTCATCACGCTCAACCGTCCCGAGGCGCGCAACGCGATCAACGGCGACGTCGCGCAGGGCCTCGAGTCGGCGATCGACCGCATGGAGGCCGACGACGAGGTGTGGATCGGGATCCTCACCGCGAACACCGAGGGGCAGGCCAAGCCGGTGTTCTGCTCCGGCCAGGACCTCAAGGCCCTCAACGCCGGTGAGGCGGGCTCGGTCACGAAGCGGGGTGGCTTCGCCGGGTTCGTGTACCGCGAGCGAGCCAAGCCGGTGATCGTGGCCGTCGACGGGCTCGCCACGGCAGGCGGATGCGAGATCGTGCTCGCCGCCGACCTCGTGGTGGCGACGCCGCGCTCGTCGTTCGGTCTCGCCGAGGTGAAGCGCAACCTCGTGGCGGGCGCGGGCGGCCTGTTCCGGCTGCCGCGGGCCATCGGCCGAGCCGCTGCCATGGAGGCGATCCTCACGGGCGAGCCGATCCCCGGTGAGCGGGCCTACCAGCTCGGGCTGGTGTCCCGCCTGGCCGACGACGGGGCGGTGCTCGCCGAGGCGCTCCGCCTCGCCGACCAGATCACGGCCAATGCGCCCCTCGCCGTGTGGGCCAGTCGCAAGGTCGTGCTGGCGGCGGCTGCCGCTGCCGACGACGAGACCCTGATCGCGATGACCAACGAGGCGATGGGTCAGGTGATGCGCTCGGAGGACCTCAAGGAGGGCCTCACGGCGTTCATCGAGAAGCGCCCGCCGGCCTGGAAGGGCCGCTGAGCGTCAGCGATCCAAGCGGGTCGAGACGGTGATCAGGCGGGCGACGATGCCCGCCCGCTCGTAGAGGTTCTTGGTGTTGCGATCGCCCGGGAGCGCGGTGCCTTCGAGCACATCGCAACCGGCTGTCCGGGCGCGCTCGAGCGCCGCCTCGAGGAGCGCATCGCCGAATCCGACCTCGCGTGCTCCGGGGGTCACCCACACCTGGTCGACCGCGGCGACACGGTCGGCGACGGTCAGCACCAGGTAGCCGACGGGCACCCCGTCGAGGCTCGCGACCAGCACCACGTCGGTGCCGATCCGGGTTCCCCAGTCGGGCGTGAGCGGGTGCTCGTCCAGCCAGCGGAGTCCGCCCCGCTGATCCACGACCGCGGCGCGCGCCTCGGCTTCGAGCCGGGCCAGCTCGCGGACGTCGGTGGGCTCGGCCGCGCGGACAGCGGGGTCGATCACGAGCGGAGCTGCTCGATCCGGGCGAGCACCGTCCGCCGTCGGCGGTGTGCGAGCTCGTACGCCGCGATCACCTCGAGATCGTCGTCATCGAGACCCTCGAGGCGGTCGAGCACGTGCGACGCCGGCAGCGAGTCGTACCCGGCGATCGGCAGCAGGTCGGGCGTCGGGGCCGGGGCCGGCTCCGTGGCCGACACGACCTCGGTCGACCGATCGGGTGATGCAGGCGGCGCCGTCGGCGGGGTCGTCGTCCGATCGGCCCAGCGCCGAGCCACCTCGACCCCGGCCTGCCGGACGGCCAGCTCACCCAGGAACCGTGCCAGGACGATGCGCTCCCGGACCCGGGTGTGCACGCGCAGCGCCGCGTCGGGCAGACGGTCCTGTGCCGTGACGACGAGACCGAGCGGCACGTGCACGACGACGTCGACGAGTCGGCCGGCGCCGTCGAGCCGCGTCACCGGAAGATCGGGCAGTCGTCGTCGCCGACCGGGCAGCCGGGTGCTCCCGCACGGACGAGCAGGAAGCAGCTGGAGCACAGCGTCTCGTCAGCCC
>JALOLG010000358.1 GCA_025456105.1 Ilumatobacteraceae bacterium
CTCGAGGCCCAGACCGCCGACGAGCTGCGCCAGGTGTACGAGGACCTCGCCACCGACGTGGCCGTGGAGGCACCGCGCCGCGAGGTGACCGACGTGTTCGCCATCGTGGCGGTGGTGCTCACTGCGCTGGCCGCGGCGGGTGCGCTCGCCTGGGCCGGCCGCCTGCCCTGACGGGCTGCCGTACGCTCGCCGCGATGGACGAGCCCGACACCAGCACGCTGATCGAGCTCGACCGGCGGCACGTGCTGCACCCGTACCAGTCGTTCGACACGTTCCGGCACGACCCGGTGCTGCCGATCCGGCGGGGGAGCGGTGCCCGACTGGTCGACACCGAGGGGCGCGAGTACCTCGACGCGGTCGGTGGGATGTGGTGCACGAACATCGGGCTCGGCCGCGACGAGATGGCCGACGCGATCGCGGCGCAGGTGCGCGAGCTGGCCTACGCCAGTCCCTTCGTCGACATGACCACCGTGCCGGCGGTGCAGCTGGCCACCCGCCTGGCCGAGCTCGCGCCGGGCGATCTCAACCACACGTTCTTCACGTGCGGCGGCTCCACGGCGATCGACGCGACGTTCCGGCTGATCCAGTTCCACCACCACGCGCTCGGTCACCCCGAGCGGCGCCAGATCCTGAGCCGCGTCGACGCCTACCACGGCACGACGTTCGCGTCGGTGTCGATCGGCGGGAAGCCGGGTGATCGCATCCCGGGCTTCGACTACCTCGACGACCGGGTCCACCACCTGTCGTCGCCGAACTACTACCGGTTCGGCGGCGAGCGCACCGAGCAGGAGTTCGCCGACGACCTGATCCGCGAGCTGGAGGACACGATCGACCGACTCGGCGGTCCGGACCGGATCGCGGCGATGTTCGCGGAGCCGATCATGGGCTCGGGCGGGGTGATCGTGCCGCCCGCCGACTACCTCGAGCGGGCCTGGCGCATCTGCCACGAGCACGGGATCCTGTGGGTGTCCGACGAGGTGGTGACGGCGTTCGGTCGGCTGGGGGAGTGGTTCGCCTCCGAGACGCTGTTCGGCATCCAGCCGGACGTGATCACGACGGCGAAGGGGCTCACGTCCGGCTACCTGCCGCTCGGTGCGGCGATCGTGAGCGATCGCATCATGGAGGTGGTGGCCGAGGAGGGCCACGGTCGCTACTTCGCGGTCGGCTACACCTACTCGGGTCACCCGGTGTCGTGCGCGGCGGGGCTCAAGAACATCGAGATCATCGAGCGCGAGGGCCTGCTCGACCACGTGCGGCGCATCGGCCCGTACTTCATGGAGCGGCTGCAGGAGCTGCGCGACCTGCCGATGGTGGGCGACGTGCGCGGCTCGCACCTGATGGCGTGCGTCGAGCTCGTGGCGGACCGTGACACGAAGGCGCTGTACCCGGACGCGCTCGACGTCGGCAAGCGGGTGGCGAACGCGTGCGAGCCGCGTGGGTTGATCGTGCGCCCGATGGTGAACCTCAACGTGATGTCACCGCCGCTGGTGATCGACACCGACGACGTCGACCACATCGTGCGCACGCTGCGCGACGCCATCGTCGAGGTGCGCGCCGAGCTCGACGCCTGATCGGCCGCTCCGGGCCGGTCAGTACCCGAGGTGGCGGCGGAACTCCTGACCCACCACCATCGACTGCCCCATGCGGGCGATCCACTCCTTCGACGCGGCGGTGAACACGGCCGGGTCGTGACCCAGCTCGCCGGCGATCGCCGCCATGCCGTCCTCGGTGGTGACGCCGCGCTGCTGGGCCACCTTGGCGACGGCCGCGTACTCGGCGAGGCCGATGCCCTGGATCGGCTGGAGCAGCGGATCGTCCGGCGCCAGTGCCTCGGTGGAGGGCCCGCCGATGATCGCCGGGTTCACGGGCATGCCCGCCACCCCGATCTTCGCCTGATCGCCCGCGCCGTCCTTGCTCTTCTTGAAGAACCCCATGGGCGGAACCTAGTCGGGCCATCCGGCCGTTGTGGCCGGGCCTCCGAGGTGGCATGAGTGGAGCCAGGAGCAGCGCGTGCTGCGGACGAATGGAGGTGCTCATGCGCGCAGTCGTCGTGTACGAGTCGATGTTCGGCAACACCCACGTGGTGGCCGACCACATCGCCGAGGGGATGCGGCCCGACCACGACGTCACCGTCGTGCCGGTCGACGAGGCCACGGCCGAGGTGCTCGCCGGCGTGGAGCTGCTCGTCGTCGGCGGGCCGACCCACGCCCACGGCATGGTCAGCGAGGCGAGCCGCACCAGCGCGGTCGAGATGGCGCATCGACCGGGCAGCGGCCTCGAGCTCGACCCCGACGCCGAGGGCGAGGGGTTGCGGCACTGGTTCCACCACCTGCCGAAGCTGCCTGGCGTGCGTGCCGCGGCGTTCGACACGCGCATGGGCTCGGTGAGCCCGATCGTGTCGGGGCGCGCCTCGAAGGGCATCGCCAAGCGGCTGCGTCACCACGGCCTCGAGCTCGCCGCCGATCCCGAGAGCTTCCTGGTGGACAAGGAGAACCACCTGATCGAGGGTGAGGCGCTGCGGGCCCGCGAGTGGGGCGAGTCGCTGCGCTGACTGGGATGTCAGGCCGGGACGCCGGCGCCGACGAAGCCGCGGATGGCTGCGGCCATGTCGGCGCGGAACGGGGCGCCGGTGACGAGCATGTCGACGGCCGGGATCGACGTGTGCACCTGACCCTTGGCCTGGATGTGCTGCACCGGCACGCCCGCCGCCGCCAGGGCTCGGGCGTAGGCGTCGCCCTCGTCGCGCAGCGGGTCGAACTGGGCGGTCACCACGATCGCGGGTGGGAGCCCGGAGAGTGACGCCGCACGCAGCGGGGAGGCCCGCGGGTCCGACCGGTCGGCCGGGTCGCAGTAGTGGTCCCAGAACCACCGCATCACGGCGGCCGTGAGGCCGTAGCCGTCGCCGTTCTCCTGGTGCGACGGGTGCACCTCGCCACCGTCGGTGACGGGCGTGAGCAGCACCTGGCCGGCGATCGCCGGGCCGCCGGTGTCGCGGG
>JALOLG010000359.1 GCA_025456105.1 Ilumatobacteraceae bacterium
CCGGCGCCGGCCGGGCGCGCACGTGCGCGGTCAGCTCCAACGTCGGGGTCCAGCCCACCGGCAGCTCCGCGTTGAAGATCGTCGGCGGGAACGCGTCGACCGCGGTCAGCAGCGCGATCGTGTCGACCGGCTCGTCGTCGGGCAGGCGGAACCACCCGCGCATCAGGGGCCGGCCACTGCGTCGGCCCTCGAGGAACCCGGCATCGTCGGGATGCATGCGCAGCTCCACGTGCCCCATGAACGGGGGAGGGAAGGGCTCGGCGGGCACGACCGGGTGGCAGTCCTCGGGGTCGGGCAGCTCCGGCGGCTCGCCGTCGACGTGCATCCCCTGCTCGCCCGAGTCGTCGCTGAGGTCGCCGAACGTGCCGAGCGCAACCAGCAGGTCGCGTCCTGCGGCGCGCAGTCGGCCTTCGACGGTGCTGAACCGGCGCCCGCTGCGCACCACCGAGGTCGTCACGTGGCCCGGACCCGGACGTCCCGGGGCGAGGTAGTGCGCCGTGATCGACACCGGGTCGGGCCGGTCGGCCGCCGCCGCCATCGCCCGGGCGGCGATCGACAGGAGGTAGCCGCCGTTGGCGTTGCCGACGATGTCCCAGCCCTCGGCGATCCGGGCCGAGTAGCGGCTCTCGTCGTGGGTCCGGACCGCCGTCGCCGCGGCGAAACCGGCCGTCACGGGGCCACCGGCTCGTGCTCGGCGTCGGCCGCAGCGTTGAGGTCGACGCCGCGGGCGGGAAGGAAGATGATCGCGACGACCGCGCCGATGGCCGTGGCGACCGCGGCGACCCGGACCCCGCTGTGCAGGCCTTCGAGGAAGGCGTCGCGGGTGGCGTCGAGGATCAGCTCCCGCCCTTCGGCCGGGGCGCGCTCGGCGACGATCGCGGCGGCCTGCACCGACTCGCTGGCAGCGTCGAGTGCCTCCTCGGGGATCGGCAGCCCGGAGAGGCGCTCGATCAGGCGGGGCCCGTAGAGCGAGCTGAAGACCGAGCCGACCACCGCGACGCCCAGGGTGCCGCCGAGCTCGCGGGTCGTGTCGTTGACCGCGGAGCCGACGCCGGCCTTCTCCTTGGGCAACGAGCCCAGGATGGCCTCGGTGGAGGGTGCGGTGGTGAGGGTGAGCCCGCTGGCGATGAACACCATCTGGGGCACGATCACCGCCCAGTAGGACGAGTCGGCGGTCACGGTGGAGGCCCAGGCGAAGCCGATCGCCATCGACCCCAGGCCGGCGGCGACGATGCGGGTGGTGCCGAAGCGCAGCGCGAGTCGAGCGGCGATGGGTGCGGTGACACCGGCGGCGACGGCGAAGGGCAGCGTGTGCAGCCCCGCCTCGAGGGTCGAGTAGCCGCGCACGAACTGGAAGTACTGGGTGATCAGGAAGATGAACCCGAACAGGCCGAAGAACGCCACGGCGACCGAGAAGCTGGCCGCGGAGAAGCGCGGGTTGCGGAACACCGTGACGTCGAGCATCGGGTCGCGGCGGCGGCGCTCCCACCAGATGAACGTGGCGAACAGGGCGACGAAGACGGCGAAGCCGCCGAGCGTGTCGAGCGAGGTCCAGCCCTTGTGGGGCGCCTCGATCACGGTGAACACCAGCAGGGCGATGGCGGCGATGGAGGTGGCCAGCCCGACCGGGTCGAGCCGTCCGGCGTCGGGGTCCTTCGAGGTGGGCAGCAGCCAGGCGCCGAGCGGCAGTGCGACGAGGATGATCGGGATGTTGACCAGGAACACCGAGCCCCACCAGAAGTGCTCGAGCAGCCAGCCGCCGGTGACCGGGCCCAGCGCCACCGCCAGGCCCGTGGTGGCCGACCAGATGCCGATGGCCTTGGCGCGCTCGGAGGGGTCGGTGAAGACGTTCGAGAGGATCGCGAGCGTCGCGGGGAACACGAGCGCTGCGCCGATGCCCATGGCGGCGCGGGCGGCGATCAGGCCCTCGGCGGAACCGGCGAACGCGGCCCAGATCGACGTGGCACCGAACAGCACGAGGCCGATCTGCAGTGCGCCCTTGCGGCCGAAGCGGTCACCGAGGCTGCCGAAGGCGAGCAGCAGCCCGGCGAAGACCAGGGCGTAGGCGTCGACGATCCACTGCAGCTGGCTGGTGGTGGCGCCGAGCTCGCGGCTCAGCGTCGGCAGGGCCACGTTGACGATCGTGTTGTCGACGACGACCAGGAACACGCTGGTGACCAGCACGCCGAGGATGGCCCACCGACGTCGTTGCATGAGCTCTGGATCCATGGGTGCCTCCCGGCGGGGTGGGGGTCGCTGTGCCATCGAGCGCTGCCCTCTGTAGAACAACGTTCCAGAGTTGTAGAACGACGTGCTACAGCGCGTCAAGGGGTCTACGCTGTGACCGATGCCCCGCACCGGCAAGTTCGCCCCGATCTCCCGCCGCGTCGCGGCTCGCACCCCGAGCGCCGAGGTGGAGCGGGCGATCGTCGATGCCGCCGAGCAGCTGCTGGTCGACGAGGGCCCGGATGCGCTCACCGTTCGGGCCATCGCCGCGGCGGCCGGGGTGGCGCCCATGAGCGTCTACAACCACCTGGGTGGCAAGAACGGCGTGCTCGACGCGCTGCTGATCCGCGGCTTCGACGGGCTCAGCGAGGCCATGAGCGGTCTGAGCAGCGACGACCCCTTCGAGGACCTCGCCGAGGCCGGCCGCTGCTACCGCCGCTTCGCGCTCGAGCACCCCTCGCACTACGCCCTGATGTTCGAGCGCTCGGTGCCCGACTACGTGCCGTCGCAGCTGGCCATGGGCCACGCCCGTGCGACCTTCCTGCAGCTGCAGATGCTGGTGCAGCGCGCCATGGCCGCCGGTGTCATCGCCCCCGGCGACGCCGCCGAGGTCGCGCAGCGGCTCTGGAACACCTGCCACGGCTCGGTGTCGCTGCAGCTGCGTGGCATCGGCTTCAGCGACGACGGCGAGGCCACCGCGGAGGCCACCGCGCAGACCGTGCTGCGGGGGCTCCGCCAGCCCGACTGACCGCGCTCCACCGATCGGCCG